>CADCPU010000069.1 GCA_902803365.1 Oscillospiraceae bacterium | reverse complement strand
GACGGCCGATTGATAAGCGACAATTAGCGAGGTTACCACTTTTGCCTTAGCGAAACGTTCTTTTTGGTAAATTGTGAACGGATTTACCACTTGGGTTACCCAAAAGGGTGTGTTTTTGTAGCCGAAGTGGTAACCGGACGGAAGGGCGCAATTCGTCCGTATCACCAAAATCTGCGTGATGATTTAGCCCATTTGGCGATATTTCAAAGGCGTGGTAAATGGTGTATCATCTATAAATCAGTAAAATTTGTCTAAGGGGGGCTATATGTCTAACTTTATCTATGCTCAGAACCCTATTATGCCGGGTTTCTATCCTGACCCTTCGATCTGCGCTGTAGGGGAGGACTATTACCTTTGTAATTCCACTTTCTCTTATGTGCCGGGTCTTTCGCTCATGCACAGTAAGGATCTCGTTCACTGGGAGCAGATCGGAAATGTCTTGACGAGACATTCACAGATCCCGCTCGAGGGTGCGGATCATTCGCAGGGCCTTTTCGCTCCTACGATCAGATATCATGAGGGAACATTCTATGTTATCTGCACGAACGTAACTCACGGCGGCAACTTTATAGTTACGGCTGAGAATCCTGAGGGACCTTGGTCCGAGCCTCATTATCTCGTTGATGCTGACGGTATCGATCCTTCGCTTTTCTTCGATGATGACGGCAAGTGCTACTATATCGGCACACATCCGAATCCGGACGGAGTCAAGTACAACGGCGACTGGTATATCTATATCAGCGAAGTTGACCTTAACGAGTGGAAGCTCACAGGTGAGAAGAAGAACGTCTGGAACGGCGCGCTCAAGGGCTGTATCTGGCCTGAGGGACCGCATATCTACAAAGAGAACGGCTACTACTACATTATGCACGCTGAGGGCGGCACAGGTCCTGAGCACTCTGTCATGATCGCAAGGAGCAAGGACATCTGGGGTCCTTATGAGGGCAACCCGAAGAACCCTATCCTTACACACAGACATCTCGGTAAGGATTATCCGATCAAGTACGTCGGCCACGGCGATATCATCCAGACACCTAAGGGTGAGTGGTTTATGACGATGCTCGCAGTCCGTCCGCTCAACAGATTCACGACAATGGGACGTGAGACATTCCTTGCAAAGTTCATCTGGGAGGATGATTGGCCGGTAGTAAATCCGGGCGTAGGTATGCTCACGGAGAAGGTCGAGATCGATCTGCCTGAGTGGGACCCGACAAAGGATCCGACATCTTACACATCAAGGACGAACGGCAAGACGACTATCCCGGGCACAGCCAAGGATTACGACTTTGCTTCAATGAAGGAGCTCGGCGACGAATTCCTGATGCTCAGAAATTATCCTGACGATATGTATAAGTTTGACGGCGAGGGCTTGAAGCTCAAGGCCGGCAAGGACGACATCAAAGCAGTTGCAAGTCCTTCTTATATCGCTATCCGTCAGCAGCATCATCACTTCAAGTGCACGACTACTTTCGATGCTTCGAGCCTTAAGGCAGGCGAGAGCGCAGGTCTTGTTCTCCTTCAGAACAACCTCTATAACCTCCGCGCTGAAGTTATCGACGGCAAGTGCAAGATGGTCCTTTGCCAGGACGGCAAGGAAGAGACGATCGGCGAGACAGATGCTTCCGGTGTTGTTACCGTAGCGATCGTTGTCGATGGCCTTAACACCAAGGTCCTCTGCGGTGACAAGGAACTCGGTGAGGCTTCCGTAGCTAATCTCTCTACTGAGGTTGCAGGAGGCTTCGTAGGATGCTGCATCGGTATCTATGCTTCCGCTAACGGCAAGGATTCTGATACATATGTAAACTTCACGAGACTTACATACGATTTCTGATACGAATATCTGAGTTGATCTTAAGTCAGCCCGTTCGATTTGCCGGACGGGCTGCTTTTTTACCATTCTTGCCGCAAGATTGGTAAAATGCGTGATCTCGTGCGCGAAAAAGCATAATTTGTAAGGTGTTTTGCTAATGTTTATCTGTGTTTTATCGGGGCTGCAAAGACTATAATCACCATAACAAAAACAACGAGGGTGACAAAAATATGAAGAAATTAACATCAGCACTTACGACACTTACGATCTGTGCGGCTGCTCTTACAGGCTGCGCTTCCACCGCTGAAGTAACCGAGAGCACAACGGCTGCACCTGTTGCAGAGGCTTCTGCTGAGGAGACTTCAGAAGAGACAACGGAAACTACAGAAGAGTGGACGATGCCTACTCAGGCAGAGATCGACTATAACTACGAGACAGAGATCCCGCTGGAGTATACGATGAAGTATAAGGACGGGGACGTCGGAACCGTAGAGAAGATCACATATCATGCCAATGACTATATCGGTGACGGCGAAGGCTGCGACAAGGATGCTTTCGTATATCTTCCGGCCAACTACGATCCTGAAGGACAGTATGATGTCATCTATCTCATGCACGGTATCGGCGGTAATGAGTTTGAGTGGGGCTTGAACCTCGAGAACTCCGAGCTCAAGAATATCCTCGATAACCTGATCGGCAGAGGCGATATCGATCCGATAATCCTGGTTACACCTAACGGTAAGGCTTGGGGATGCAGACCGGGCAATGATTTCGAGTCTTTCTATGACTTCGGATATGAGCTTCGTAATGACCTTATCCCTTATATCGAGGAGAACTATGCTACATATGCGGAGTTCAATGCAGACGGCTATGATATGAGTGCGACTCGTGAACACCGTGCGATGGCCGGCCTGTCGATGGGCGGCATGCAGACGATCAATATCGGTATCGGTGAGTGCATGGATCTCTTCTCCAGATTCGGTGCTTTCTCTGCTGCTCCTACATCCAATCCTTCCAATACGGTCGCTCAGGACATCGATTCTTCCGAGTATAAGCTCGATTACTTCTACAATATCTGCGGAACTGATGACGATATCGCATACGCAAGTGCCAGCGGAGCCGCTAAGGATCTTATCGGAAAGTGCGATGCGTTGGTAGCAAATGAGAACTTCACATGGCAGCAGCAGCCGGGCGGACACGACTGGCCGATCTGGTACCTCGGAATCTATAATTTTGCCAAGATCGCCTGGGCAGAATGACCCGACAAAACTCATAAAAATATTTGTTAAATTTCAGTGAAAAAAGACAGAATTCCCTCGTACGGTGATAAAATATATTTAATTATCGTATGGGGGATCTTTTATGGAGAAAGCCAATCGTAAGGATTACAATGCTCCTGTTGAGATTGATCAGGTAACGGGCGTATATGCTATGTCACACTTGATGGCACAGTTATTTCCTACGGGCCCCATTAGAGTTATGCCCAATTCGATCGCGCTTTTCATCAACGTAATGAATTTCCGCTTTTTTAACCGAAGATTCTCCTTTGAAGGTGGCAACGGCTATCTGCGCGGTCTTGGCACTGAACTTAAGAATGTATTTCCCGGAGACATAGTAGCGAGAGCCGGCGGCGATCATTTCATCGTGTTGACAAAAGATCTTACCGATGAAGAGATAACTGACAGGCTTCATGAGCTTGATGCAGTGATGCTGGCACACGACCGCGGCTTTCATATGCATATCAAGGCCGGTATCTGCAGGAGCAGCGGCAGCGAGCCGTCATTCGTTATCCTGATCGACAGGGCAAAGCTCGCGTGCGATTCGATCAATAGGGTCTATGACAGGGATATCGCGTTTTTCGATGAGCCGCTCAGGCAGAAGAATGAGTTGTATCAATATGTAGTCGATCACTTTGAGGAAGCTTTTGAGCAGAATCATTTCGAGGTCTACTATCAGCCGATCGTCAGAGCCATGACAGGTCAGGTGTGCGGTTATGAGGCCCTCGCCAGATGGATGGATCCCGTGCACGGTATGATCTCCCCGGGTGTATTCATTGAAGTTTTCGAAAATATAAGAGTCATCCACAGGCTTGACTGCCTCGTTATCGAGACCGTCTGCCGTGATATCAGGGCAGCGATCGACAGCGGTTTTAACTATCAGCCGGTATCGTTTAATCTCTCACGTCTTGATTTTGAACTCTGTGACATAAGGCGTGTGATAATCGAGAAGAGCGAGAAGTACAATATCCCGAAGGGACTCCTTCATGTAGAGGTTACCGAGAGCGCGATCTCCAGTTCGATCAGCTCCATGTACGAGCAGCTCACGGCACTTCGTGAGGACGGCTACACGGTATGGATCGATGACTTCGGTTCCGGTTACAGTTCGTTCAGCAATCTGCAATCCTATGATTTTGATACGCTTAAGATCGATATGGCGTTCATCAGGAATCTCGAGAAGAATCCTAAGTCGAATGTCATCGTCGCTTCTATAATCAGTATGGCCAAGCGCTTGAAGCTTCCGACCCTCGCAGAAGGCGTTGAGGGGAAGGAACAGTATGAGTTCTTGAGGCGTATCGGATGCGAGAAGGTCCAGGGCTATTATTTTGGCAAGCCTGCGCCGCTCGATGCATATCTCGTTATGGGTGAAGCGAGCTATCAGGTCAATGAAAATCACAAGTTCAGCCAGTATTATGAGAGGCTCGGTTCTCTTAATTTCCTGTCGAGCTCGCCGCTTCGCAATTATGAGCAAAACCATGAGGCTCTGACAGTCTATAATCCGCTTCCGATCACGCTCATAGAGCTCGATCACGTGACGGGTGAACTTGATTTCTTCTACTATAATCAGGCTTATATCAAATACATCAACTCGTTCGGTATCAGTGCCGTTGACGAGGTCGTAAAGTTTTTCGGTGAAGATGGCAAGAAGATAATGTTCAAGGCATTTGAAGATGCCGAGGCAGATCCTGAAGATCGTGTGGAATTCGAAGCTACCGTCGCAGACGGCACGGAGATCTTCTGCCGCGTAAAACTTCTTGCCAAAGAAGAACAAAGATCGATGTTCGGATTTGTCGTAAATCGTATAGAATAATATACATGCAGTTATATGATCTGGACATCAGAGATCCGCTGTTCTGGTTCCTTGAAGAAAAATATGTAAAGATGCGTTTCATGGACGAGATACAGATAGGGAAGTCGCGCGCCGATGTTGTGCTCGTGACAGATGATGCCGTGTTCGGTCTTGAGATCAAGAGCGACGCGGATACTTACGCGCGCCTCAAAAGCCAGGTCCGCGACTACAATAAGTATTTTGACTATAACTATGTCGTGGTGGGCAAGTCTCACGCCAAGCACATCGATGAGCATGTGCCTAAATTTTGGGGCATAATCGTCTGTTCGTCCAAAGGTGACGGCGTGGAATTTGAGATAGTCCGCGAACCGCTCCCGAATCCGAAGTTCAAGATCGAGAAGAAGATGAGCCTTCTTTGGAGGCGCGAACTGACTTCGATCGCATCACAGTGCCTGCGCTATAAATATACGAGCATCAGTAAGCCCGAGGTATGTAAAAAACTGATCGAAGGCTGCGATAAGGATAAGCTCAACCGCCTGATCTCAACCGAGCTCTTTAACAGGGACTACACCACTATCTGACTTCGGCTTGAGAAATAAGAATTCTCCGATATAAAGATATATGAGCACCGTCTCCCACACGAGGATAGTCTGTCTGAAGAAGGAGACATTCTTTGCAAAGCATACGACATATGCGATCCCGAACAGGACGCCTGCGATGCCGTAGATCTTTTGACGGGCGTTTTCGAAAACGATCATGAAGAACAATGTCGCGATAACGATCGCGAAGTAACCGTTCGAGAAGAATTCGTGGCCGCGCGAAGCCGGCGTCTCGGGTCTGTTAAATTGGACCGGGAACCATGCCAGGCCGATAAGAAATACGAGGCTTATGTAAAAGAGTATCCTTCTTAATATGTTAAGTTTGGAATCTTTGATTATCAGGTGAAGCAAGACAGAGATCGCGACGATGCCGGCAAAGTATACTGCGGCCGTCAGACGTGTAAGTCCGACGTTGACCGAGACTGTGTAGCTCAGATCAAAAAGATCGAATGTGCCGTTCACTCTGGCGGCGATTATCCCGAATGATGATACTGCTATGTAGATGATCACGGCCAAAAGTAATCGTTTTTTGGACTTATCCATATATCCCTCTTCTTAAATATTAATCGCATATCAGATTAACAGATATCCGAAAGCATTGCAAACAGGGGCTTTGTGGTGCTTTAACAAAACTTTATACTTTCATATATTTTCTTAAACTCGGTTTGACGTAATATTAATCCTCTCCCGATAAGATAAGACCATCAAAGAGAAAGGAGAGCAAATCGATGAACTGCTTCACAATGATGAGAACAGAGCGCACAAGCGAAGATACAATGCAGGAAGCAATCGTTAAGACAGTATATGCTGTTATCAACAGCCTCATCGCAGCAGGCATTTGCAGGATCATCGGTGCTCTCGCAAGAGTCTTGAACCTCACAACTATCGACCTCAGCACAAAGACATGCGTAGTTATCGGATTCGTTATCGTTGTTGCAGATTTTATCCGCGTTACACTCAAGGAAATGAAGGCTGAGATGGCTGAGAGGGTTGCAGAGGCTAAGTGATCTTAGGTCCCCAATTTGGTACATAGAAAAATATACAATTACCTCAGAAAATGAAAAATAGGGGGTAATCGTATGCAGTTTTATAAGGTCAGATGTGTTGTTGACGACAGTGAGATCTTCCAGAGTGAGAGACATCCGGGGAGATACAGGATCAGTAAGAAACTCGCGGATGTTGTCGCCAGGTCCAAGATATATAATCAGGAAAACCGTAAAGAACGCTATGTCTTTTTGTATATGGCAAGTGAGAATACCGACGAGATGGTATTCGGTCTTATCGTTAAGGACGAGGAAGATCCTACGAAGATCATGAAGGATTTTTTCTCTTATGTCGGACTTAAGCATAAGAATGCCGTTGGAACTGAGAATACGCTCTGTGATACTCTCGGAATGTTGAGACGCGCAGATAATGATTATGATTACGAGATGTATGAGGCGTTGTCGGACTTCTCCATTACGGTGTTTGATTCTTTTCGGAACGGATTCAGCGAGTATCTGTTTGACGTTTGGAAGGATGAAGACAATTACAAAAGAGCAGGAGAGATCAGCGTTAAGACTTCGCTTAGGGAAGAGCTTGACAGGATCGCCATGGGCAAGAAGAAAAAAAGAGCCACCGGCATACCGTGTACATATGTTATTGAGACCGATGACAGAACTCTCGGTGAAGTCGCTTCGCAATGCATCATGAGGGCTCTTTATAACCACGGAAGGATCAGGAGCAGAAGGTTTACGGTGCTTCGTCTGGATACGGATCACCTCTCGAGGCGGATCATCGAGAAGGTCTACTTCAGCTCCGGTAAGGGAACTGTGGTAATAGATGCCCGCAGCAATGATGTGAATGAATCGGAATTTGATACGGGTCTCAGGGGAGCTCTTCTTGCTATATGCGAAGTGATGAACAGATTCGATAATGTGCAGACTGTCTTTATCTTCGGCAGGGAATGCAAGAATATAAAAGACGAGATCATAAGCGAACTCGAGAACGAGACATTGGTTGAGATCGTTGAGGACTACTATGATGTCGAAGCCTCCAAAATGCATCTTGCCGCACTTGCTTCAAAGGACGGTCTTAGCGGAGATAAGCAACTGTTTGCATATGCTGAAGAGTGCGAAAACCACTATGCGTCAGAACTCGAAAAGCACTATAGAGCATGGTATAAGAAGAAACTTAAATCTTCTGTCTATCCGCAGTACAGCAAGTTCGAATCGACTTCTTCCGCAGCGGTCAAGAAGGATGCAAACGGCAAGGCATATGCCGAACTTCAGAAGATGATCGGTCTTTCAAATGTTAAGGAGATCATCGATTCTGCGATCAACTACAACAAGGCGCAGAAGCTCTTTAAAGAACATGATATGCCGACTGATTCCATGTCGAGGCACATGATCTTTACGGGTAACCCCGGAACGGCAAAGACAACGGTCGCGAGACTTTTTGCTTCGATCATGAGAGACAACAAAGTGCTGTCGCGCGGTCACATCGTTGAAGTCGGCCGCGGTGATCTCGTAGGACGTTTTGTAGGTTGGACTGCGCCTACGGTACAGAGGAAGTTTAAAGAAGCTTCGGGAGGAGTTCTCTTCATCGATGAAGCTTATTCTCTCGTTGATGACAGAGACGGACTCTATGGTGATGAAGCGATCAACACCATCGTCCAGGAGATGGAAAATCACAGGGATGACGTTATCGT
>CADCPU010000068.1 GCA_902803365.1 Oscillospiraceae bacterium | reverse complement strand
TGCGGCAATGTCATGCTGGTATCATCGATCCCGGGACTCATAATATCTTTGGTTTGCATCGGAACATTTATCTACTCGTTTGCGGTGATCTTATCGGGACTTCAGGGAGGCGCGCTCTGTGCAAGTGGTGTTGATGAAGGCCGCAAGATAATGGATCTTTGTAACGGGCTTCCTGTCAGCTGCATCTTTTTCTCACTGTTTATCAGACCGGTGCTCGGTATCATCTCGATCGTCTGCGGTGTTAAGATCAACGGAAACGGTTCAGGCAAAATAATTGGCCCCGTCGCCATAATATATGGGGCAGGGCTCATAATCGCTGACATATTCCTTACTTATGTGTTCTTTTTGTTCTTGAGTGCGTGATCAATCCTCGTAATGGAATTCCAATGGCTTGTCAGAGCAGCAGTCATAATAGATGATGTTGTTCTCGGTATCAAGATCGACGAGCACGGAGCAATCGAAAGCATTGCAGTAAGTGTCATCTGTTGCGGTGAATTTCAAACCGTCGTGGTTTACCCAGTAATTCGGTGACATATCCATCGTCATCTCCTTGACCTCGAACTGGTCATTGGCGCGCTCGGCATCGCTCATCAGGAAGTAATCGAGGATAAGCGGCTGGTCTTCGCAGTTTTCATCATAATAGCAGGACTTAAGCGCCCAGGTCGGATCGATATGGTAGTGATTGCCGTTGAGCGTGACATAGGACCATGCGTGGCACATATTCTCGTCCTCGCCTACGAGGAGAGCATCGACCCCTGCCTGCATGAGAAGGTAGGAGTATGCGCATCCGAGCTCACAGCAGATGCCTTTCTTGATCATGAAGGTCTCGTAGCAAGAGCCTTCCGTACAGTCCGGATCATATTCATGTTCTCCGAGTTCTTCATATTCATAGTCAAACTCAGTGGTCATATAGTCGTAGAGCTTCAGGCATTTTTCGATATCGCTGTCAGTCGTCTTGGCGTTATCGTTCAGGATGCCGACGATCATCTTCTCGAAGTCTGCTTCCTTCGTCATGAATTCTTCAACAGGGATCCTGTATCCTATCTTGCCGACTCCGTCAGCGAAGCCCGCTTCTTCTACCTTCATGCAGGCAATAGGGAACATGTTGTTCAGGACTACCGGATCGAAAGCAAACTCATACACCGCTTTATCGCTGCATTCGAATGTGTCTTCGCCTTTTCTGAGAGCGTCGATGAGGTTGTAAAGACCGTCGAAGTACTTCTGCTCATACAGCCCGCTAAGTGTTTCAGAATTTATATGCGGCTCGAAAACGAACGGGTCCGGAGCCGCCGTCGTGGTCGCTTCGGTGGTCTCTTCAGTCGTCTCGCTCGTCGTCGCTTCCGTAGTCTCTGAAGTCGTCATTGAAGCTTCCGCAGAAGTTGTCGTCTCGGCAGGCGCCTTGGAGCAGGCGGTAAGTGCCAGAGCCATTATAAGTGTTGTACATATTATCTTATTTTTCATCTTTATCAGCCTTTCTCGAACCTCGGTTCACTGTATGGACGAATCCTTGTAAGATAATGTTTCCAATCTGATATAATGTAATGCAGAACAACAGGAAGTGATGGGAATGGATACTAAGAAACACATTTGCGACAGTTGCGGCGGCGTTCTCAAGATAGACATCGACAGACAGATCTATACATGTCCGTTCTGCGGCGTTACTTATGATTACGCATATTTTAAAGAAGACGATGTCCTCGAGAAGGGCGACAGGTTCCTCAGGAACGGCGAGTTCCATGCCGCGCTCGATGCGTACAGATTTTGCCTCGAGAAAGATCCGCATAACGGTTACGCTCTCGAGAAGATAATGCTGCTCACATACGGGATCCCTGAGGTCAGTAAGCTCAACTATAAGGAGATAATCGACGGTTTTAGGGGCGATCCGAAGGATACCTTGTGGGTATTGGACCAGGCAGGCGATGACAGCCGCGAGAGGCTTAAGACCATTCATGAGCTTATCGAGACCATGCAAAAGGCAGCAGCAAAGAAAAAGGAGATCGATGCGATCGAGGAAGATATCGCCACGGTCGACAAGCGGATCGACAGGGCGAACATAAAGCGCTACGAATTTTATATCATCCAAAGAAACGAGGAATATGATTTTGAACGCGAATACCATCCTCGCGAGTATTGGAAGGGAGCTTTAAGGACGTTTGGTATAGCCTTTCTTGTTTGTTTCGTACCCGGTCTTCTGTTTATTATGCACGCCGGTGAAAACCTTCCTTTTTATATTGGATTCCTTATATATATCGCGCTGTTTGTTGTGCCGCTGATCCTCTATTACAGATTCAGCATAGCCCCGAGGCTTCGCGGTATCGCAGACTGCGAGAAGGAAATGGCAAGATACCAGGCTCAGAAGGATGAGATCCTTAAACACAAGCAGGATCTCTGCAACGAATATAATGATTATTGTCGTCATATAAACATGACGGTTCGCAGTATGAAGAAGGAACCAAAAGATGCAGATAAAGAGATTTGATCACAGATTCAGCGTTTGTAAGCTCTCAAGTATTTCCGGCATTGATCTTGGCAGAGAATTCTGTTTTGTCGGAAAGACAGATGAAGAGATATCGCTCGTTTGCCTGACCGAAGATGCGCCGCAGGATTATATCGAACGCGACGACAGCTGGCGCGCGATGAGGATCGAGGGTGTGCTGGACTTTTCGCTCATCGGGATACTCTCAAAGATCTCGACGATCCTCGCAGAAAACAAGATCGGCATTTTCGCCGTCTCAACATACAACACGGATTATATCCTGGTCAAGGAAGAGAACTACGGCAAAGCGCTCGCGGCTCTCGCTGACGCAGGTTATGAGATAACTTAATCAGAAGGGAGATAATATATGAAAAAATCGTGTAGGATTATCGGTGCCATTTTGGCAGCTTCAATGCTCCTGTCTGCTACGGCATGTCAGAAGACTGAAGAAAAGAAAAGCAGGCGCAAGTCTGACAAGGACAAGAAAAGGACCGAACAGACTGAGGAGCCTGAGGAGACCGAAGAGACCACAGCAGAGACCACGGAGGCTACAACAACAGAAGAGACTACCGAGGCAACCACAGAGGCTACGACAGCTGAGACAACGGAGGATATCCCTGTTGCATCCGATCTTGATCTCCTGATCGATGTTCCTGCAACAAACTGCAAGATCAAGATCCCTGACGAGAAGCGTCCGCAGTATAAGATGGATCTTACGCTCGATACTGAAGAGCAGACGATCGGCGGCCATGTTGAATATACATTCACGAACTATTCCAAGGACAACTGGGACAAGCTCTGTTTCCGCGATTATTCGAGTCTCTTTACCAGTGATAACAAGGATATGTTTATGATGAATCCGCAAGGCGACTTAACGGAGATCAAGAACATCACTGACCACCGCTATGGTATCGAGATCGACTATACGCGTGACACTGACGTATCAGTTGTATGGGTCGATCTTGACGGTGACCTGAAGCCTGGCGAGGAGATGACGATCTCTTATGATTTCGTTGCAAAGATCCCTGCCATGGCGGATCGTTACGGCTACACTGCAAGTGTATATAACATCACGAACTTCTATCCGATCATGGCGATGTACGACGATGACGGCGGCTGGTCTCACGAAGCCTTCTACACATTGGGTGAGTGCTTCTATTCCGTCGTAAGCGATTACGATGTCGATCTTACCGTCCCTGAGGACATGATCGTTCTCTCGACAGGTGTTGAAAAGGATGAATCCAAGAAGGACGGACAGAAGACTGTTTCTTATGAAGCAACATGCGTCAGAGATTTTGTCTTCAGCGCAAGCAATTCCTTTACAATTACCGAAGGCGACTACAAGGATACGCACATCCGTATTGCGTATAAGGGAACCGGTGATCCGGAAGATCTGACAGGTACACATGCGCTCAAATGCGCGACTGATTCGCTCGCAGTATTCGGTGAAGCGTTCGGTGAATATCCGTACCCTGATCTCGAAGTGATCCTCGCACCTATAGACGCGGGCGGAATGGAGTATCCGAACCTTGTCCAAATATCTTATGATTATGTACCGGGTCTTTCTGAGGATGATCTTGAAGATGCTCTCGATATTGTAATCGCTCACGAGATCGGTCATCAGTGGTTTATGGGAATAGTAGGCAGCAATTCGGGCAATGAGCCATGGCTCGACGAGTCTCTCGCATCCTTCACTGAGTTTGTATACGAAAAGTATGCGAATCCTACGATCGCATCCCATGAGCTTCAGGATGTCGCGTTCTACATAACCTCGGATGATATCAAAGAATACGAGGAATCGAGCGGTGTAACTCCGATCAACAAGCCTTATTACGATTTTAAGACTGACATAGCATATATCGAGGCAGCTTACTCAACAGGTAAGTGCTTCTATATGCATATGTGTAACATCATCGGTTACGAAGAGATGCTAGGTATCCTGAGAGAATACGTTCATCGTACGGCTTTCACGAATGCAACCGAAGATGACCTGTTTGATACGATCTACGATTGCATCGGAACAGATAACGAAAAGGCAAACGAATTCATCGATCAGATCTTCGATTACGAGATGCCGAATTCCTGATGATCGATTTTCGGTCGAATTGACATTTTACGACGCCCTATGTTGCTCAAAGCATAGGGCGTTTTTATATGCCCCAATGATAAAATCTTAATCGAAAAGCGTTTTTGGCTGCATACCCGGCTTTTTCAAAAAGGAGAAATGAGTTTGAACTGGATCTGTGACAATTGCAGCCGAAACGCCGTCTTACATATCAGACGGACATCTTAAAATTCTATTAATTTCCTAACACGACTCGATTCATATGCTAGAATCGAGTCATAATTTTTTTTGAGAGGTGTGTTTTATGAAACTGTTTGCCAAAAAAGCCGCGAGCCTGTTGCTTACGACAGCCATGGCTTTTTCCGTCTTCACAGGTGCTGTCTTCGCAGATGAAGAAAAGCAGACCCCCGCGGCTCTGATCAAAAGATGCTATAGCGTCGTTCTCGGCCGTGATCCTGATGCTGACGGTGCCAAGTATTGGGAAGATCAGATCGCTGACGGCATGACCGGTACGGCGGTCGCAGCAAGCTTTGTATTCAGTCAGGAGTTCGAAAACAGTCAGCGCAGCAACTGGGATTTCCTCGGAGCCCTCTACGAGCTCTTCATGGGCCGCGATCCTGACGAGGGCGGTTTTAAATACTGGAATTCGCAGCTTGAAGCCGGCATGTCACGCGCTGATGTGTTTACGGGCTTTGCAAATTCCGAGGAGTTCTTCGAGGTGTGCGAAAAAAGCGGCGTCGTTGCAGGCTACTACACTAACACCATCCCGCTAGAAAAACTCATCAAGATCAACAACTTCGTTAACACGATGTACACGGCAGCTCTCGAGCGCAACGGCGACCGCGAAGGTGTGGCATTCTGGTGCAGCGGCCTGATAAACGGCTCGATCGACGGCATCACATGCGCCGCTAACTTTGTGAAGAGCAACGAGTTCAAGACACGCTACGGTTCAGCCGAAGAATATATCCGCATGTTCTATCGCACATTCCTCATGAGGGAAGCAGAGCAGGACGGCTACGACTTCTGGCTCGATCAGCTCAAGAAAGGTATGTCCCGCGATGAACTGTTCGGCAGCTTCGCTTGTTCTCCTGAATTTGCAACTCTCTGTCAGACAAACGGCATCTCAGTCGGAACATATACGCCTGACGGAACGACCGATGGCTTTGATTTTATTGATGTTACTGCTACTCCGACTGCTGTGGCAACACCAACCGCCACGGTTGCTACACCGACTGCAGATCCGCAGAAGAATTACATTCCATGGAAGAAGATCGAACTCAGCGGCAATAAGGAAGATACATATGTCACAGACATCGACTGTTGCTACGAAGACGACCGCTTTGTGCTCTACTATCTGAAGGGTACTACCGTAAGAGGTGATGCAGCTGAGATCATCAAGAAAGTAATGAAAGCTGAAGAAGAATATACGGGACTTTCATTTGACATGAGCTATGACTCAAGTGAGTTCCGTTCGGGTTGGAAAATTTGGTGCTTTGATCAAGACGATGTTGTTTTCGAGGGCATCAATGAAGATGATTCCAAGATCGAGATCGTGATCCGTCCGGAGGTAGGTTCGGAAATTCAGTTTGCTGATTACGGATATTGTATATTGTTTGAAGAAGACCTGTTTGACGATCAGACTTATCTGCAAACGCTCATTCATGAACTCGCACATGTACTCCATGGGCAAAACGGACCGTTCATATGTAGTACTATAAACGAAGGTTTTGCTACGGAAGTGCAGGAGAAAGTCGGAACGCTTCTCGGATATCCGTGCTGGGAGTCTCTGGCTTATGCTGAAGATTCTCCAAATGACGGCCTTGATCTGACGATCTTTACGACAAAGCCGAACGCCGGTTTCCAGGCTGAATTCGATGGCCATCAGGAGTATCCGTACGGTAACAGATTGTTCAGCTTCCTCTTTGATACATATGGTCCTGAGATCATGCAGAAGATCATCAAGGAATCAATGAAGTATGAAAGAAAGTCAATTGATACCGAGGCTGCGATCAAGCTCTTGAATTCTGCGGTTGAGGACGGCGTCTTC
>CADCPU010000067.1 GCA_902803365.1 Oscillospiraceae bacterium | reverse complement strand
GAGCTCATCACTCCTATCGCTATGGAGCAGGGCCTCAAGTTCGCTATCCGTGAGGGTGGCCACACAGTTGGTGCTGGTACAGTTTCCACAATCATTGAGTAATCAATAGATTAGCATTTGTACTTTACATAAGGCTTCGGTTTTACCGGAGCCTTATTTTTTTGCTCGAAAAGCCCGAGCATCACGCGCTTTGCTGTGTTATACTTTCTTTGGTTGGAGAAGAGGGAAATATGAATAAGCCATACGAGAGACCCAAGCACAGATCAGACCTTAGACTTAAGCTTGGAGCTTTTTATTTCGGATTGAGGAGGAAGCTCTCCTGGATCTTTATGCGCAATGAATTTGCGACCACTATAGACAGAGAAACACTTCCTTATACGTATTTTTCCCATCACACACCGCTTATCCGTAAGCTCAAGGATACCGAGATGTGGATGCAGGAAAACAAGATAGTAAACCTAAAGATCGCAGTCGAATGTCTTAACGGTGTGATCATCCGTCCGGGTGAGACTTTCAGCTATTGGAAACTTATCGGTAATCCCACCCGACGCAGGGGATTTAAGGAGGGGATGGTACTCGTTAACGGAACTGTGCGTCCGGGTATCGGGGGAGGACTATGTCAGTTGTCGAACCTGATATTTTGGATGACTATACATACTCCGCTGACGGTCGTCGAGCGTCACAGGCATGCTTATGACGTGTTCCCGGATTCGAACCGCACGCAGCCTTTCGGGAGTGGTGCGACATGCTATTATCCGTACGGTGACCTTATGATCAGAAACGACACCCCGGATACTTATCAGCTCGTCGTTAAAGTGGGCGAGACTGACCTCGAAGGTTCATGGAGACTTTCGAGCGAGCCGCTGTATCGCTATGAGATAGTAGAGAAGGATCACGAGATGCGAAGCGAATTCTGGGGCGGATTTACAAGACACAACAAGCTTTACCGCGAACAGTATGATACTGACGGAAATCTCCTGTCAGAGCAGATCGTAATAGAGAATTCAGCGGTAATGATGTACTCTCCTTTCCTGGAGCAGACCGCTAAATCTTAATAAGAACTTAAGATCTTTACACGTATCTTCTTAATCGCTTGTCGGTTATCATTAGGACATAGTTGCAGGAGGGAAATATGGCAAACATTCTGATTTGTGATGATGAAAAGGACATTGTGAATGCGCTCAAGATCTATCTCAATGATCCTGATTTCAAGATCTATGAAGCCTATAACGGAATGCAGGCCCTTGAGATCGTCAGGAAGAATGACATCCACCTTGTTTTGATGGATATCATGATGCCTGTAATGGACGGTATCACGGCTATGGCAAGGATAAGGGATATAAGCAACGTACCTGTCATATTGATCACTGCAAAGAGCGAAGATGCGGATAAGATCCTGGGATTGACCGTCGGCGCCGACGATTACATCACCAAGCCTTTTAATCCCGTCGAAGTACAGGCCAGGGTCAAGTCGCAGATAAGGCGTTATCTGTGTCTCGGTGCAGGCAAGATCAGCACAGATCTTACCGTTATAGGCGGACTTGAACTCAATGACAAATCGAAGGAAGTCTTCCTTGACGGTAATCAGATACAGGTCACCAAGACTGAATTCGAGATACTTAAGCTCTTGATGACTAACCCGGACAAAGTTTTCTCTCCGAAGGACATCTACAGGAACGTATGGCAGGAAAAGCCTATCGGAACCGATAACACGGTTGCTGTCCATATCAGACATCTGAGAGAAAAGATCGAGACGGATCCGGCTCAGCCACGCTATATCAAGCTCGTTTTTGGACAGGGATATAAGATAGAAAAGAGGTAAGGATATGAAAGGATTCTTAAGGACGATTGGAGGCAAGATAACTCTTGTCGCACTGTTCCTTATCATGGCATATGCGGCCCTGGCTGCGTTATTTGGAGTATTCTTTTGCATTAATCGCGGCCTTTATGATGAAGATACTGAAGATTATGCGTCATATGATTACTACAGGGATTTTGCGATAGAAGCTGCGATATTTGCACTGTCTGATGATAAGTGCGGAATGGCTGATAAGTATGCCCATATATCGTTTAAGGTAACGGACAGCAAAGGTAACGTTCTTGTTCAGGACGGCCCTAAGGGTTACGATCTTGATCAGACAATTACTGTCTATGCTCAAACAGATCCGATCATGGGTGTTTCATGCGGAATATATCAGGAAGATGAGCATGAACCTTATGAAGTAACATTCAGCAGTGATTCAGCTGAAGGATTATCACTCAGTCAGGTCAAAGCGAAAAAGCTCGCAGACCGTTTTAAATACGCTCTTATCGCAGCTGTAGCAGGATGCACGCTCATCGGATTGGCAATATATATAATGATCCTCTGTGTATCGGCAAGACGCCCGGGAAGCGAGGAAGTACATCCGGGATACTTCCACTTTATCCCGACCGATATTATGCTGATACCGCTGGTAATGAATCTGTGCCTGTTCGGGGCCGGGAATGAAGCAGCTTATGCAGCCGTCTTTATACTGCCGTTTACCGGAGTCCTCCTGAGCATGAGCATTGCAGCAAGGATCAAGGATAAGAGCCTTGTTAAGAACACCGTGATCTACAGGATCTTGATGCTCATCTGGAAGTTCATTACGATCATACCGTATATCTGGAAGGTATTGCTGCTGATCGCATTCGAATGCTTAAGTGATCTGTTGATATGTGCGTTAAACAACGGAGAAGAAAGATTTACCGTTTTCGTGATCAGCAAGCTGATGGTGATCCCGCTGGTGATCTACTTCGTATATATGCTCACAAGGCTTAAGGATGGCGCTCGAAAACTCGCAGGCGGTGACTTCGATCATCGCGTGAACACGAAGTATATGTTTGCCGACATAAAGAGCTCGGCTGAAGATATGAACAGTATCGCTAAAGGAATGGATCTGGCTTTACAGGAGAAGATGAAGAGTGAGAGGCTTAAGACCGAACTTATAACCAACGTATCACATGATATAAAGACGCCTTTGACGTCGATCATAAACTATACGGATCTGATATCGAAGGAGAAGACTGACAACAG
>CADCPU010000066.1 GCA_902803365.1 Oscillospiraceae bacterium | reverse complement strand
CTGGACGACACCGTCGATCATGATCTTGGAACTGATCGAAGTTCCTTTGATCAAGAGGGTTCCCGAAGGGGATATCGAGTATTCGATCGACTCGAGAGGATGTCCTACGGAGTTTTGATTTCTGTCTTTAGGGCGCTTACGAAGCTCTACCGAAGTGATGCCCACCTCGCTCATGCCGTAGCCGTTATGGAGCGGATAGCCGATACCGTTAAAGAGGTCCAAAGTCGACTGGCGGATGTAGCTTCCTCCGCTTATGAGGAATCTTACGGAAGGTCCGAATACCTGATCCGTCACTTCAGCCATGATTTTCTTAGAGAGATCACAGGCAAGGTAAGGCGATATGTTCTGGAGCGCCGTGCAGATCTTAAGTCCCGTGTAGAAAGCCTTTTGCTTCTTTGGAGGCTGACGGCGGATCTCCTTCATTATCTTGTCTTCAACCGTATGCCAGAGCAAAGGCACTGCGAAGATATGCGTAACTTCGTGCCTTCTTATCGTCCTCGTGATCGTATCAGGCGCATAGTTTTTGAGGAAGACGAATGTCCTTCCGAAGAATGCGAACCAGAAATAGACCGCGAAGAGTCCGAAAATGTGATAGAAAGGCAGGAATGCCAGCTGCTTTATGGAGCCGTGATACATCGATGCCATCCTCGGGCTCTCCTCAACGATCGCCTCGGCATCCAGTATCTGCTTGCTGATCTCCTTGCCCGTGTAAAAGCATATCGACTGGTGGAGCGAAGTCGCGGAAGTCGATAAGCAGAATTCGTTCTCGAAAACATCATCGGGACAACTGCAGGATACTTCGCCTGCCATAGCTTCGTCCGCGACAGCTCGAAAATCAACGAAAGTTCCGGTCAGCCCTGTCTTGTTCATACCGATTATGATATCTATGCCCAAAGTCTTGAGGATGCCTTCCGACAATTCGTGCGGATGCCTGCAGTTGACAAGGTAAGGCTTGTTGCCGCTCTTTAAGATCGCCCAGTAAGCCATTATCCACTCGACGCAGTTTTCCATCTCGAGCGCGACATATGAATGCGTTGCGCCGATCTTGGAATAAAGGAGTGCCGCGCATCTGTCGGCATATGTCTTCATCTCGGCATAGGACCAGCGTCTGATCCTGTATCCGACCTGGCTCTCGCACATGATGAGGCCGTTTTCCATAAACATTATCTCGTATACGGACTTAAGGTCCATATTCGATGCTTTGAGCGCGTCAGTATGTGACTTGATATACTCGCGCAGTTCTTTCTTGATCCTCATTTATCCTACAAACTCCTTGATCGCGGAATCGTAAGCTTCCTGATTGTTGATCCTCAAGTGGGAATGACTGCCCTTGTCGTACCAGAGTATCTTCTTGTTCTTTGATACGCAGGTATCGTAGAGTATCTGACTCTTGGCAGGCAGTGAGAAGATATCTTCCTTACTGTACAAGAAGAGTATCGGAAGGTCGCCGATCTGCTTGACGAGCTCGAGAGGAGCTTCTTTTTTGAGATCTGCACCCGTGTTCTTCTCGATATGGTGGAGGCACATCGGAAGTACCGGATATACAGGCTTCTTCTCATATTTGATGTGTTCTCTGAATGTTTCCTTGAAGTTTATGAAGCAACCTTCAGTTACGATGCCGCAGATATTGCCCTTTTTCTTGCCGTTGATCGCAGCAAGAAGACCCGTTACGGTTCCGACGCAGATGCAGTGGAGCCATACCTTCTTGATGCCGTGCTCATTCTCGAGCCATTCGAGCCACTTATCAAGATCCTGATGCTCGTAGTGGCCGAGGGAGTGATATTTACCTTCGCTCTCACCGTGAGAACGAGGATCTACCGCAAGGATATTCATTCCGGCTTCATAGTAAGGAATATCAAAATAATAACCGTACATAAGACCTTCGGATCTGCCCGGTATGACGATGACACAGCGATCGGAACCGAAATCATAGTACTCTGCATGGAGCTTTAAGCCGTCGTTTACGATGCCGACGATCTGTTTTTTGTCTTCGATAGTCTTCGCAAAATCAAGGCCGATGTTCCACATCTCGACCTGCTCTGCGTTGTCGGTATATGTACAAGCTGAACCGAATTTCTCCTTAGACGTTCTGACTACCTGTTCCTCGTATACGCGAACCGAGATCGGATAGACCTTGATGAACATGACGACAAGTCCGCCGAGAAGGAGAATGAGTGCAGCTATGAACGCGATGAGACCGCCGCTCATGAGCAATTGTACAGTTACCATAGAAAACTCCCAAGCCCTGCAAAATAGTAGCAGTTAATATGTTCAATTAACATTCAAAACAGTTTGAATGTCAAGACAATTTTTGTTAAGATACGAGGAGTGTAAATACAAATATAATAATATAAATATGGAGGAACATACATATGAGTTTCGTAATTATCCCGGATACAGCTTGTGATCTTACCAAGGATCTTCGTGAAAGATTCGGCATCGAAGACTACCTCAGAGGTACGATCTATTATCCGGACGGCCATAGCGAACTCATCTCCCTCGACTGGGAATCCATGACAGCTGATGAGTACTACACATCAATGAAGGGCAGAAACATGCTCTATAAGACCGCGAGCGTCCCGATGGGCGAGATCAAGAGCGTTTTCGAGAAGCATCTCGAGAAGGGCGAAGATATCCTGAGCATCTCCCTCTCTTCCGGTCTTTCCGCTTCATATAACGAGTCAGAGATGGTAGCAAACGAACTTCGTGCGAAGTATCCTGAGCGCACTATCCTCTGCGTTGACTCTCTCCGCTATTCGACAGCTCTTGCACTCCTCGTAGTTAAGGCTTGCGAGAAGAAGGCTTCAGGAGCTACCATCCAGGAAACATATGACTATATCGAGCAGACAAAGTGGACTATCCACCAGATGGGATTCATGGATGACCTCTACTTCCTCGCAAAGACAGGCCGCGTATCTAACGCAAAGGCTTTCTTTGGTACACTCGTAGGCGTTGCTCCTCTTGCAGACTTTAACAAGAAGGGCCTGTGCGAAGTAATCGCCAAGACAAAGGGCAGAAAGGCAGCAAACAAGGCTACCATCGAGTACATGAAGAAGATCATCGTAAACCCTGAAGAGCAGATCATCTTCGTTGCTCACTCTCTCCGTAAGGAATTCGCAGAAATGCTCAAGAAGGACATCGAAGAGACATTCCATCCTAAGGAAGTCATCATGAACGACGTAGGTATGGCATGCGGTGCCAACATCGGTCCCGGTCTTTGCGCAGCATTCTTTATCGGCAAGCCTATGAGCGATACCATGGACGAAGAGAAGGCGATCCTCAACGAGATCGTAACAAACCTTAAGTGATCGACATAACAAGAAGGAGTATCGACATGAGCAGAAAATATGTAATCCTCACTGATTCAACAAGTGACCTCAATGCCGAGATCAGGAGCAAGTACGACATCGCTTATGTTGCGATGAACTACATGATCGACGATAAGGAATACGAGGCATCACTCGACTGGAAATCACATTCCGCGAGCGAGTTCTATGATCTTATGCGTAACGGCACGATCATCAAGACGACACAGGTACCGGGTCCGGTATTTGAAGCAAAGTTCGAGCAGCTCGCCAAAGAGGGCACTGACGTTATCTACATTTCCTGCTCCTCGGCTCTCTCTGGTTCCATCAACACGGCAAAGGCAAGTGCAGCAGCTGTCTTGGATAAGTATCCTGACATGAAGATCTTCTGCATCGACTCCCTCATCAGTTCATTGGGCCAGGGTTATCTTGCCATCAAGGCAAGTCAGCTCAGGAGCGAAGGCAAGACGATCGAGGAAGTCGCTGAATATATCGAGAACAACCGTCTCAAGGTACATCAGGCAGGTACTGTCGGAAACCTCGAGTTCCTTAAGCGTGCAGGCCGCGTAACGGCATCCAGCGCTTTCTTCGGCAACATGTTCGGCATCAAGCCGATCCTCATCTCAGATACCAAGGGCCAGAACCTCGCGGTAAAGAAGGTCAGAGGTGCCAAGGCTGCAAAGGTCGAGATCGCTAACGACGTCAAGGCAAATGTCATCGATCCCGAGAACCAGACGCTCTTCATCTCACACGCTGACTGCATCGAGGATGCAGAGAGCCTCAGAGACGAGATCTTTGCCCTCACAAAGTTCAAGGACTGCCACATCAATACGATCGCACCTATCGTAGGCGCTTCGGTAGGTCCCGGAACTATCATCGCTTTCTATGTCGGAAACGAAGTAACAGATTAAGAATAAAACCGGAAGGTACATAAAGATAAATGAAACATTCGATAGTTGATGCCGATATGCTCGCAACGATGTTGCGCAACGGTTATCAGGAGTTATTGAGCCAGAAAGAAGCCATAAACAACCTTAACGTATTCCCTGTCCCAGACGGCGATACGGGTCTTAACATGAGCCGTACGATGCAGGGAGGTATCGAGTCACTCGAGAGCGGCATATCCGCAGGAATGCTCTTCAAGAGATTTTCCAAAGGCGCGCTCATGTCCGCGAGAGGCAACTCGGGCGTTATCCTCTCACAGTTTTTGAGAGGCCTTGCCAAGGACACCGATCTTCTCGATGCCATCGCGGTCTATGATTTTATCACGGCGATCGAAAACGGACGCGATCAGGCTTACTCGACCGTAGTTAACCCGGTGGAAGGAACGATGCTCACGCTCATGACAGACGCGACCAAGATCCTTCGCGCCCGCGAAAGCGAGATCTACGACTTCGAGGATCTGTTCCTTGTAGTGCTCCCTGAGCTCGAGGCATCACTTCAGAGGACTCCTTCACTTCTTCCTGTGCTTGCGGAAGCAGGTGTCGTAGACAGCGGTGCTGCAGGACTCCTCGCGATCTTCCGCGGCATGGCAAAGGCCATCAACGGCGAGATCCTCGACGAGATCGCATCCCTTGAAGAGGCAAACAAGACAACTTCGATCGGACTTCTCGATGAAGATTCCTCTGTCGAGTTCGGTTACTGCACAGAATTCATCGTCCAGCTCTTCAACAAAAAGATCGACGTCGCTTCTTTTGACATCGATGCATTTATCGAAGAACTCAAAAAGCTCGGCGATTCCATCGTCGCACTGCAGGATGAGAACCTCGTCAAGGTCCACATCCACACCAAAGAACCTGAGAAAGCCCTGGCATTTGCCCATAACTACGGAGAATTCCTGACACTCAAGATCGAGAACATGACTTTGCAGCATAACGAGGTCATCGCTCATCAGGCTGAGGAAGAAAAGATCGAGCATCAAAAGTATGCCGTTATCACGACTTCTTCAGGCAAGGGCATCACAGAATACTTCAAGGGACTCGGAACCGACGTCATAATCGACGGCGGCCAGACAAACAATCCGTCTGCCGAGGACTTTATAAACGCATTCAAGAAGGTGGACGCCGATCACATCGTTGTTCTTCCTAACAACTCCAATATCATCCTTACGGCTGAGCAGGCGGCTTCCATGTACGATCATCCTGATATCAGGGTCATCCCTACCAAGTCGCTCGCAGAGGGCTTCTCTTCCCTTTCCCTCATGGATAAGTTCCTGCCTGACATCGATTCGTTCGTCGAAGGCATGACATATGCTCTTGCCAACGTAACGACAGGTCTCGTATCTACCGCCACCAGAGACGCGGAGATGGACGGTGTCAGCGTAAAGCAGGGCGAATATATCGGAATAATCGACAAGACGATCAAGTGCTCAGGCACTGACAAGCTCGCGATCGCACGCGACCTCGTGCTCGGCTATGAGGATATCGACGATAAGGATGTCCTCACCGTCTTCTACGGAAGCGACGTGACCGAAGACGAAGTATTTAAGCTTCAGGAAGAACTGTCCGATGCCAAGCCTATGCTCGAGATAGGTTTCATCCCGGGCGGCCAGGACGTCTACAGCTTCATAATGGCTATTGAATAACGGAGGCATTGTATGAAAGTATTGCTCGATACCTACGGTTCGGATCTCGGAGAAGCCGAGATAATCAAAGGCGGGATTGATGCATTAAAGCAGATCCCCGATCTTCATATCGTCTTCTTCGGAAGCGAAGATCTTATCTTGAGCGAACTTAAGGATGCGGGCATAAGCGATGCTTCATATACTGTCGTGGGCGCAACGGACTTTATCACCAACCACGATAATCCGATGGAGATATTCAGGGGCAGGAACGATTCTTCCATGGCTCTCGCGCTCGATCATCTCAAGAAAGATACCGATGCCGCAGGACTTTTAAGCTGCGGCAACACCGGTGCTCTCATGGTCGGTGCCATCTCCAGGATCGGACTTAAGAAAGGCCTTTCAGCGCCTGTCCTTTGCTCACCTGTACCGAGCCCGTTTTCGAACTGGGCTTATCTTCTCGACTGCGGAGCACATCTTACTCCGTCTGCTTCGGACCTGGTTCTTTTCGCGCGCCTCGGAGCCGAGCATTATTCCAAGAAATATAACGTAGCTTCACCGAGAGTCGGACTCCTGTCTGTCGGAAGCGAAGAGTCTAAGGGCAACGAGCTCATAATCGAAGCACATAAGCTCCTTAAGGAGTCTGATCTCAACTTCATCGGAAATGTTGAAGGCTGTGATGCTCAAAACGGCAAGTGCGATGTTATCGTTACTGACGGTCTTTGCGGAAATATCATGATCAAGTGCATCGAGTCTTCCGGCATGACATGCGCCGATATGCTCGAGAAGTATCTCGAGGGAAATGACGATCCGAATCTTCAGGGACTCCTGCAGGAGATGCGCGACAACTTCCACCTCACAAAATACGGCGGAGCTTTCTTCCTCGGTATCGACAGGAATATCATTAAGATGCACGGCGCATCAGGCCGCGACACAGTCATCGCATGCGTAAGGCAGCTGATGGCTTAAGCAGGACGCTCTTTGTTGAAATCCCTGTACTGAGCCAGGTGCATGCCCTTTCTCACATAATACTCTACAGGCAGTATCGCGATCGCGATAAGATCCACTGCGATGATTATCGGCAGTGCATCCGTGATGCTGTAGAGGATCGCGACAAGACCCGTGTAGACGCCGTATCTGATGAGCGCGTAGATGATGCTCCTCAAGGCGTCAGCATATCTGAATCTCCTGAATACGATGAACTTATAGAACACGATGCTGACAAATGTAGCAGCGATACCTATTCCCGTAATCGTCAGATAGAAGAACTCATACTTGAGAACGAACGTCAGTATGAGCATCAGTACCTGCCAGTCAAAAAGACCGATGATCGTAGGCCATGCCGTGCTGAAAAGTCTCCTGTAGATCAGGATGGTATCTCTTACGGGACTAAAGTGCGAGTCCTTATTATCATCTATATATATGGCTTCGATCGGGATCGTGGTGATCGGGATCGACTGCTTATCGGCGTAAAAGAGCATGTTGAGCTCATAGTCGTACTTATTGCCGCGGACTCTTACGAGCCAATCGACGTTATCGATCGTAAAGCCACGAAGGCCCGACTGATTATCCGTAAAATAGTGACCCGTAAGGATCGTATATACAAATTTGGAGAGGTCATTGCCGAATCTTGATCTGAACGGGATCTTGCCCTTGCGGATCCTGACCGCGAGGACCATCTTCGCATTATTCTCAAGCTCTACTCTTACCTTCTTGATATCTTCGGGAGTGTGCTGTCCGTCCGCATCTGCGGTAACGAATATCTTGCAGTCAGGGAAAAACTCCGTAATGCGCCTGAAACCGTGCTTGAGCGTCGCGCCCTTGCCCATGTTCTTCTCGTTTGCTATTACGTGTGTATCCGGAAATTCACTCACCTGATCGAAAACGGGCTTATACTTCTCGCCGCTTCCGTCATCTATTACGAGTATGCCAAAACCGTCCTGCGACAATTCGCGAACCAGATTGACGAGTTTGTTGTCGGGTTCATAGGCCGGTATAACTACTACGCACATAAATACTCTCTTTTAAATGTTTACCTGATTATCGCACATTTTCCTCTATAAAGGAAATCGCTTCGCCGATCACTTTATCGTCGCTTAAGATATCGCTGTGACCGCTCTTGCCCTCGGTCTCACCGAGATAGAATTCAGTATCTCCGCTCCTGCCTATTGCTTCTATATCTGCCTTGTGCGAATAGATCGAATACTCGGTAAGAGAGATCTTCTCGTCGTTTGCACCGTGGATAACGAGGATCGGAAGATCCCGGGCTTCCCTGCATGCGCTCACGCAGTCGGCCTTTGTATAATCGCTGCCGAACAGATATATCTGATAAAGATAGAGCATAGGATAGTTAATATAAGCGAACTTGCCCATCATATCGACTGCAGGCTCCATGATGCCTTCCATCGCACTGTTGATACCGCCGACCGTAACGACCGAATCGACCTCGTCGTGATCGAGAAGAGCGATCGATCCTGCCGCATATCCGCCTCTGCTGTGTCCGAAAACAGCAACGTTCTCATAACCTTCTTCGCCCTGATCCTTAAGGAAGTCCAAAGCAGCATCAAGATCTATGAGTTCCTGCTGAAATCCTACCTGGCTCTTTCCTTCGCTCGTGCAGCTGCCCGTGCAGTCGAACGTAAATACGCCCAGACCCGCATCGTGCATCGACTGAATGACTGAGATATAGTTATCACAACTCGCGTTAAAGCCCGGAGCCAGGACTACGAGGATGTCTTTATTTTCGACATCGTAGAGATATCCGCTCAGGCGGTTGCCGTCACAGTTAAAATCGAGCTCCTTGCGTGATGAATAAAGCTCCTGATACTGCTGATCGATATCGACGACCGCATCATATCTCGGGAACATTGAATCATATATTATCTTCGTTATTATGGGACATGCAATAATATTTAAGAGGATGAATATGAGGATCACCCTGACGATGATCTTACGCTTGCTTGTTTTCATTTCGCTTTTCCTTTATCATAATACTTATTCTAAAAGACGGAGTCTGCAATGTATTTTACACCAAACAAATCATTTACGATATGCTCTGACGAGGACTATCCGAAGTTCATCGAGGACGTTACGAAGGTTATCGAAGAGAATTCCGAGAGCGGTCTTCACAAGTCTTTTGACGGACTTACGCTGAACTATCGTTTTATAAAGGTCAAGGATGCCAAAGCCTCCGTCGTTTTCCTACACGGCCTGACAGAATTTTTGCAGAAATACTATGAACTTACCTGGTATCTCATCAATTCGGGATTCAACGTCTTCCTGTTCGATCAGAGAGGCCACGGCCAGTCAGGGCGCGAGGTCAGTGATCAGCACCTCGTACACGTCAATGACTTCCTGGACTATGCCAAGGATCTCGATTCCTTTATCAAGGGTGTTGTCGAGCCGAATTCTGAAGGGTGTCCGGTATATCTAATGTCCCACTCGATGGGCGGTGCCGTTGCGCTCCTCTATCTCACGAGATTTGAGAACAACATAAAGAAGGCGGCTTTCTGCTCACCTATGATAGAGCCTAAGACTGCAAATCTCCCGCGCTTCATGCTCAAGGCATTCTTTAAGAAGCAGAGACGCAAGGAAGGTCCGGACAAGAAATTCATCTATTCGGGAACCTGGGATCCTAACCCTAACTTTGAAAAGAGTACGGATATGAGCTATAATCGCTTCTTATCCAACCTTAATATAAGGAGAGCCGATTGGCACTACCAGAACTCATCGGCGAGCAACGCATGGATAGACGAATCGGCACGAGTCAGAGGGCTCCTGCTCAATAAAAAGCTCGTCGCCAATATCAAAGTCCCGCTTCTGTTCATGCTGGCGGACGAGGATACGCTCGTTAAGACAGATACGACGCTCAAGTTCGCGAAGATGAGCGACAAGATAAAGATCGTGCACATCAGTAATTCAAAGCACACGATCTACACGAGTTCGCCTGAGGCCATTAAGACCTTCTGCGATACATTAATAAATTACTATAATACGGAGTTATAAAAATGAAGTGGCAAGCAAGACACGATTTCAATAAATATCTTGAAGCAAGCGAATATAT
>CADCPU010000065.1 GCA_902803365.1 Oscillospiraceae bacterium | reverse complement strand
TGTCGGAGCCACGATCTTAAACGTAAATTCTGCGGATCCCGTATAATTTCCTATACCGGTTACAACGGCCTTGGCGGTACCGACCTTAACGTTGTCGGTATAACTTACCGTGTAATCCGTGTCTTTCTCGAGTGTCTTTTCATCCAGCTTAAGATCAAATGAAGGCGTCAGCGGCTTACCGGCAGCTATCTGAGAAGGTATTGAAGCCTTGGCGTTTTCGATGGAGAGCGGCCTGATCTTAAAATCGTAGGTCTTAGAACCGCCGAAGATACCGATTCCCTCAACTGTGACCGAAGCTGTTCCTGCATTGATATTATTCGCATATGTTAATCTGTAGTCCCTGTCACGAACGATATCATAATCATCTGTGTACTGAGCTTCCGGCTCGCAAGGACTGCCGGTATAGTCCATATCTTCAAACGACATGTTTACCAGCTTGTTCAGATCATACAGGATATTAAAGTCCTTACGCTCCACGTAGTCATAGTCTTTTACGTATATTTCTGCAGTTCCGAACATCTTAAAGTTCTCATCTGCACTGAATGAATAATCAACTGTAAAATCCGTCTTATATTCCAAAGGCGTACCATCAAGTGTTACCGTCGGGATCGGACACGGAGATTCCATAGGAGAAGTGATCAACTGATCCGGGATATCCTCTACGACGATCTTGTAATTAATGTCCGTGATCTTGAAGGTAATGTTCTTCACAGAATTAAAATTGCCGATGCCGGTAACTTTTACTGTACCTTTACCCGGTCTGTCGTTGTCTGAATATGACAGATCATAATCCTTACCTTCCGTAAGTAAGGTTCCGTTATACCTTAAGCAGACCGCAGGTTTGACAGGAGAACCGTCATAGAACTGTACTGCTATCGGATCAGATGAGGCATAGCTTATACTACACGGTGTAATATCAAATTCAACTTTTCTGGTACCGCAATAATTGCCTATGCCTTTTATAGTAAGACTGCCCTTGCCGACATTGATATTTTTTCCGTAAGATACGATCTTGTAATCAACGCCCGAAGTCAACGCTCCGACACTTATCCTCGGCTTTATCTGTTCTCCCGTATATTGGAAACTCGATACAGGAAGATTGTCATCTCTCCTCAATATAGCAGATTCTTCGTTGATATCTCTCGGATCTATATCGACATCGCGATATATGTAACCGGTAAAATTACCTTGTCCGGTTATCTTCCATTGATACTTATCTGAATTGTATTTACCCAAATAGACCGTATAGTCAGTATCCTTATAACATTCCTTTCCGTTATAGACAGCTGTTGCAGCAAAATCAGAAATATAGTTATTGCCAAACTTGTATGTAACATGGGCAATATCAAAATCGACCTTTGAGATGTCGCAGCGTAAGACATGGAACAAACAGGTCCTTTCGCCTTTATAATTTCCCAATCCTTCTATGATACATTTTCCGTAACTGTATCCGAAATTATTTACGAATTCGATATTATCCTGATAACCGACGATCTTATAATCTTTTCCTTCTTTAAGGCTCATATCGTTATATGTTATCGACGAAGGCTTTGGCTTGATCTCATAACCCGTATACTCGTATTCGTCAAAAACACAACGAACACCATTTATATCGCGAGGTTTTATATTGAATGTAAACGCATATTCTCCGGTAAGGTTATTTTTTCCTATGATCTTTGCATTAACCTGACCGGCATTTACATTGTCTCCCTCACATTCCACATAGTAGTTATCTGATTTGTAATCGCTGTTATCCCCTATGATCCTTACCTTTGGAACAGGGACGATCGGGCTTCCGGTATAGGTACCGTCACCGCCTGCGGGAAAATAATATGAAATTTTAAATTCATCGGTATTGAGCGGATGAGGCTTGACCTGATATGGTATCTTAACAGTACCATAAAGAGCAGAATCTGAAGAACTCGAAGACGGAATACAGACAGCATACGCCGTTCCTGCCTTATCGTTATTCTCATATTCCGTGACCTTATAACCGTGTATCTGCTTACCGTTGATATAAAATTTCGGGATCGACTGATTGCCGTAACTGCCATATTTGATGTCAAAAACAACATCCTCGACAGTATAGTCCAGATCAGCAAGATTTACCTTTTCGACATTAAATGAAGCGACATCGATATAGTACAGAGAAGAAGTTCCCCAGAGTTCCTTCAGATAATCATATACTTCAGGGATCGTTGAAGCATCAAAGCATATATCGCATTGTCCTGATTTGCAAAGACTTATATATCCGCTGCTGGAGTAAGTGTTACCGAACATATACTTGTATGTGAAGTCTTGACCCGGCTTATATATCTTTCCGTTGATCTTAAGGCGAGGTGCCGGCTCATCGTCACCGTACGTGATCTTGTCAGGTACCGGATCAAGTACCTGAATGCCTTCCAGATCATTTATACCCATATTAACGATCTGCGGTGTCCGGCTTGCCTGAACCGATGTCGAAGAAAAGAACCCGTATGAGACGAATATCACCGTCATGGCTAACAGACTTAACAATATCTTTTTCATGATACCCTCCTATAAGACCGATTTTCCTTATATTATCATTTGAAATTGAGTCTTTCAATTCATGGAGCTATCTGAAAATCCGAGCATAAAAAACCTGCCTCACAGCGGATCAAATCGCTTTTGAGACAGGCTCATTATCTTACTTTTTAACTTATCATCTGTAGATGATCTCGTTTCTCTTAGGACCAGTGGAAACGATGGAGATGTGTACTCCAAGTTCCTTCTCTACGAAGAGGACATAATCCTGAGCTTCCTTAGGGAGCTTATCGAACTCCGTGATACCTCTGATATCGCACTTCCAGCCCGGGAGTTTTGTGAGGACCGGCTTAGCGTCATCGAGCTTTGTAGGGTTCGGGAAATCCTTTGTCTCAACGCCGTCTACGATGTAGCCTGTGCAGACAGGGATCTCATCGAGGTAGCCGAGGCAGTCGATAGCCGTGAGAGCAACCTCTGTAGCGCCCTGAACGCGGCAGCCGTAACGTGAAGCTACGCAGTCGAACCAACCCATACGACGAGGACGGCCTGTTGTTGCACCGTACTCACCTGCATCACCGCCGCGCTTACGGAGCTCGTCAGCCTCGTCGCCGAAGATCTCGCTTACAAAAGCGCCTGCGCCTACTGCTGAAGAGTAAGCCTTAACGACTGTAACAACATCCTTGATCTCATAAGGCGGGATACCTGCGCCAACTGCGCCGTAACCTGCGAGAGTGGATGAAGATGTAACCATAGGATAGATACCGAGATCAGGATCCTTCATGGAACCGAGCTGACCCTCGAGGAGGATCTTCTTGCCGGATGCGATCGCATCGTGGAGAAGGCTCTGTGTGTTGCAAACGTAAGGAGCAACGATGTCAGCCCACTTGGAAACTTCCTCGAAGAGAGCGTTTGCATCGATCGGATCTTTCTTGTAGAGGTGAACGATGAGAGCGTTCTTGATCTCGAGTACGCGCTCGATCTTTTCCTTGAGAGCTTCCTTGTTGAAGAGCTCGCATACCTGGAAACCGATCTTAGCGTATTTATCGGAATAGAAAGGAGCGATACCGGACTTTGTTGAACCGAAAGCCTTACCGCCGAGTCTCTCTTCCTCGTACTGATCGAAAAGGATGTGGTACGGCATTACGATCTGTGCTCTGTCGGAAACCCTGATCTGTGGTTCGATTCCGCGCTCCTTAAGGGAGTTCAATTCCTCGATGAACTTCGGGATATTGAAAGCAACGCCGTTGCCGATTATGTTAATGATGTTTTTGTGGCAGACGCCTGACGGCATCAAGTGAAGTGCGAATTTACCGTATTCGTTAATAATTGTATGACCTGCGTTCGCACCGCCCTGAAAACGAATGACTATGTCTGATTCGGAAGCAAGAAGGTCCGTGATCTTTCCCTTTCCTTCGTCGCCCCAGTTCGCTCCAACGATCGCCTTAACCATAAAAACCTCCGATGATTGATTAATTGAGTGTTGTCTTCTGAACAAACGTCTTGATTATAATTCATATATAAGGCGATTTCAATTTGTTATTGTTACATAAAAAATACCTTTTTTTGTTCGAAAATAGGAGCCTTCGTTCAAAAACTGACGCATATCAGTGCTTTTCGAGGTAGGATAAGGCCTTATTAAGTGCAAGATCCTCAACTTCACAATCAAGTTCAGGCAATACATATGACTCGCCGTATCTGCGCTTTAATGCAAGTTCGAGGAGCATGTCCGTCACGCGGGCATTCTTTGGCAGGAAACTGCCGTGGGAATATGTGCAGAACGTGTTCTTATAGCGGGCGCCCTCATAGCCGTCCTCGCCGTTATTTCCGGCGCCTCTTACGACCTTCATAAACGGGCTGACGGACGGACCCAGATGTGTCCTGCCGCTGTGGTTTTCGAAGCCTGCGACCTTAAAAGTGCCCTTGCCCGGGATGTCGATCTCATAGATCGTATCCTGGATAAAGCGTTCTTTCTTGCCTTCTGTATAGATATCGATGGCGCCAAGGCATTCGAGCTTGTTGCCGTCGTGTTCCATGTAGTAGTTTCCGAGCATCTGATAGCCTCCGCAGATGCAGAGGAAAACAGTTCCGTTCTCGATCATCTGTTTGATGACAGGGCCTTTGACGTGAACAAGGTCATCCTTGAGGATATTCTGTTCATTATCCTGACCGCCGCCCAAAAATGCTATGTCGATCTCATCAGGGTCGATATCGTCACCGATTGAGATCTCCTTAATGGTGACGTCGATGCCGCGTCTGACGGCTCTGGTGTAGATCTCGGTGGCGGCCGCCCCGTCGACGAAGAGATTAAGAAGGTCCGGATAAAAGTGTCCGATCGTAAGTTTAATGTCGCTCATATATCCGTCCTCACTTCCAGAAATCCTTGATGCCAAGCTCGTTTACGAGTCTGCCCCTAAGATCGAGCATCGCCGTATAGTTCGGAAGAACATAGACGCACTCACCTTCTTTGCACTCGGAAACCGCCTTTTTAAGAAGCGTTACCGCGTTTTCCATAGGCTCGCATGTAACCGTCTTGTTATCCGTGCCGCTGTAGTTTACGCGAAGGTACATATCACCGTACCTCTCGCCTGATACGTAGATCTTCTCGGGCATATCCTGCATCTTGCTCTCAAAATCAACATCCCAGATCCATGAGACGTCCTTACCGTCGGCCGTATTACTGTTAAGAAGGAACATCAGAGCACCCGCATCCTTGGCTTCTGATACGAAAGAAAGCGATCTGTCGAGTCCCGCAGGGTTCTTGACCAGCAGAATGCAGAGCTTCTTGCCACCTTCAAGGTCGATCTTCTCCATTCTTCCGAAGGCCGCCTTAACGCCTGATGAAGCCTCACATGACTTCTTAAACGAATCGCCCTCAGCCTTTGTGAGGTCGAGCATCTCCTTGACAGTCGCTACTGCCGCGCATGTGTTATAGAGATTATGCATGCCGGGGATCACAAGCTGCATATCGTTGATCTGATCTTTGTATGAGATCTGAAAACCGTATCCTTCGTTTGAAGGACTTTCCTTAAGATCATAGATAACAGAGTAGTCATTTGCAGGACTTTTGAAGCCGCATGAAGGGCAATAGAAGTCTCCGAGGTGACTGAAACTCCTTGCTTTGTACTCATATTTGACCTGACAGTCAGGACAATAGACCGCATCGGACGAAGCGCGCAAAACAGCCTTCTTTGCGGGATAAGTAACATTGTTAAAGGCCATTTTCTCCTTATCCATACCGAAGAAAAGGCTCCTTTTCTCTCTTCCCTTGCCCAGAGAAGCGACGAGAGAGTCGTCACTGTTCAATATGAGCCTCGCATCTGTCTTATCGATACCAGATGCGATGAGATCTCGGGTGTGTGTAAGCTCGCCGTATCTGTCGAGCTGGTCCCTGAAGAGGTTCGTTACAACGCTGATCTTTGGCTGAAGGTCACCCGCGATCTTTGCAAAAGCCGCTTCATCTGTCTCAAGGACATAGATCACCTTGCCTGAAGTCTTCGGCTTCTCGCAGATCAATGTCGTCGCAATGCCTGACGCGAGATTAGCGCCGGATATGTTGTTGATGACTTCGTAGCCTTCAAACTGCTGAGTCATCTCGGATATCATGTGTGAAGTAGTGGTCTTGCCGTTAGTTCCGGTGACCGTGATTATAAACTTGCCGGATGCTGTCTTTGCTATTATCTTCGGATCGACCTTAAGAGCCATCTTGCCCGGAAGAGTGGTCGCTCCCCTGCCCATTATCCTCAGACCGAATTTGACCGTCTTTGCGGTTAACTTCGCCAAAAATGCTCGCATTCATTAATCCTCGCCTTCAAGAATATGGCCGATAACCAGGATCCTCATGGTTCCCGCATCCGTGTAGGTACAGCTTACCAGAGTGATCTGCTTGCCCGTACCGTCATCGGCATCAACATAATTCTCGAGTTCGGACGGATCTATGACTATCGTCTTATCAACTATATAGATATATTCCGTTCCGTCAACTGTCGTGATCTTGACCGTGTCACCGATCTTTACATCGATGAGCTTATTAAAAAAGACGCCTTCCTTACGCATATGGTGTCCGAGAAGACAGCAGTTTCCCTCCTGTCCCGGAAGCACGGAAGTCCTGTGATGTCCTATTCCGTAGCGAAGATCGATGACAGTATCGTTATCCCAGACAGGATCCTTGCAGCCGATCGAATCGATCTCTATAATACCGAGGCCCGTAAGCGTTACTTCGTCAGGAAGGTCTTCAAAAGCAGCCTCCATCTCGGCTATCCTAGCCTGTTTTTCGATCTCGTCACCGCCGTAAACGTCGTAATCTTCACCGTTTATCTTGTTGGCGTTCTTCGGAACGACGAAGGTAAATTCAGTCACATCGGGAACCATGATCTGCTGTTCCATCTCGGAAACGACATCCTCAACGGCATCTTCACGCATCTTGTTCTTGATCGGGTCGATAAGGAGAAAAAATATCGCGACTAACATGCACAAGACTGCAAGTACCAGCAAGAGATTACTGATACGCCTGTCTTTGCGCCTCTGGGATTCACGTGTTTTATATGACGAGACCCTGTCATTATCTATGTTGTAAGATACGTCTTTTCGACCCATTTACGACAACTCCGTTTTTTCTCGAAAAATGTGAATTTGTAACATTATTATAATGCATTTCTGTGATATTATATGTTTACTTTTCACTTTTTTTAGGGGGGATATCCGATGGCAAGCGATATTTGGGAGAATTCTTTGTATATGATGAGTCTTGATTCAAGGATCAACAGGATCATGTACGAGAGTATCATTCAGAAGATGAAGCTTGTCAAAGAAGGCGATAATTTCCTTATCCTCTCATGTCAGGATGAGTATTCCATGATGCTTGCCAAGGAAAAGGTATGTCCGTTTATCGAGGATGCGGTAAGTTCCGTAGCCGGCAAGAGATTCAAGGTCAGCTTCGTTCTCGAAGGAGACGAAAAGGCCGCAACCGCAGCATCTATAGCGGAACAGAAGGTATCCGAACGTAACACTGTTAATAACGTATCCAGCCGCACAAATCTCTCATCCGAGTACACTTTTGAGAAGTTTATCGTAGGTAACTGTAACAGATTTGCCCAGGCAGCAAGTATCAGGGTCGCGGATAAACCGGGCCAGACTCAATATAACCCGCTTTTTTTGTGGGGAAATTCAGGTCTCGGCAAGACTCACCTCATGCAGGCCATAGGTAACAGACTCGTATCTACTCATCCTGAGAAGAGAGTTATCTACACGACATGCGAGAATTTCACGAACGAATATGTATCCTGCATCAAGAGCAAGGATTATGAGTCATTCAGAAATCTCTACAGAAACGTAGATGTCCTGATGATCGACGATATCCAGTTCCTTATCGGTAAGGAAGGTATCCAGGAAGAGTTCTTCAATACTTTCGAATCCCTGATCAATGCGGGAAAGCAGATCGTAATCACGTCAGATAAGGCTCCGTCAAACCTCACACAGCTTGATGAGCGTCTGACATCAAGATTCCAGAACGGATACACGATGGACGTGCAGCCGCCGGATTTTGAGACAAGAAAGGCTATCCTGAGCTCCAAGCTAGAAGATTCAAATATCAGAGTTGAAGACGAAGTATTGAATTACATCTGTGAGAATGTAACCAGCAATATCCGTCAGCTCAACGGTGCATATAATATCCTCTCATCCTTCCTCGCTCTTACGAATGAGGTAGTTACGCTTGAGGATGCTCTTCCGATGCTCAGGAACTTCATATCGCCAAAGAAGGCTCAGCAGGTAACTCCGGAGCTTATCATGTCTGCAGTATCCCAGTATTATGAGATCAGTGTTGATAAGATGAAGTCAAAGAGCAGGAGCAAAGAGATACTCACGGCAAGAAATGTCTCCATATATCTTTTGAAAGACATGCTTGACTTTACTCTTAATAAGATCGGTGAATATTTTGGCGGAAAAAACCACTCTACCATCATCAACAGCATCGATAAGGTCACAAATGATTCCAACCTCATGGTCGATGTCGAAAAGATAAAGAAATCTCTGCCTGTCTGATTTTTCAACAAAAAAATGTTGAAATGATGATAATTCCGTGTGATATGCAAGTTGAAAAAATGTTGATAAAAACACCGTTCGAAAACAACACTCTTATCAACACGGTAAATCGTTCTTATCGACAGTTTATAAACACGGATAAATGCCTGTAAAAAGACTCTCCTCCCTGCTTTTCAACATTACTGACAGACATAATAGGGAGACAAATAGAAAATTAATATAAACGTAATAAAACATCGCAAAAACATTCCAAATCCGCCCTTTATAAAGTATAATATTACAGTAAAGTTAAATTATGAAAGGCGGATAAGATAGTAATGAAGTTTAATTGTAGCAAGAACAGTCTTGATGCAGCTATATCCATCGTACAGAAGGCAGTAAAGACAAATACAACAGTTCCGATCCTTGAAGGTATCCTCATACAGGCAGAAGGCAATTCAGTAAAGCTTACAGGTTATGACCTCGAGACAGGTATCGAAGCTGACGTAGTATCAGATATATCAGGTGAAGGTTCAGTAGTAGTAAATTCAAAGATCTTCGGTGAGATCATCAGAAAGCTCCCTGAAGATATGGTAACTATCTCAACGGATGACCGCTTCCAGCTTTCCATCGAGAGCGGATCAACAGTTTTCAACATCAGAGGCAATTCCGCAGAGAACTATCCTAAGATCCCTATTATCGGTAATAACAATAAGATCATCCTTCCTCAGGCAATGCTCAAGAAGATGATCAGCAAGACTATATTTGCAGTATCCAAGGACGATTCCCGTCAGTCTCTCACAGGTTGTTACCTCGAGAGCAACGGCTCCGATATCACGATGGTTGCGATCGACGGCTTCAGAATGGCTCTGCGCAAGACATATGCAGGCGAAGAGTTCCCTCAGATGAATTACATCATCCCGGGCAAGGCTTTGAATGAGGCAGCCAAGATCTTTGACGATAAGAACGAAGATGAGGAAGTTATCATCTATTCTTCCGAGAATCATCTTCTTTTCGATATCGGCCACGTAAGGATCGTATCCAGACTTATCAAGGGACCGTTCGTTGCTTATAACTCGATCATCCAGAAGAATCCTATGTCTGTAATGACTATCAACAAGAAGGCTTTGATGGACGCTGTAGAGAGAGCTTCCCTTATCATCCTCAATGACGAGAGAAGATGCCCTGTACAGCTCTTCATGAGCAGTACCGATACGAACCTCACAGTTGCTGCAACGACAGATTGCGGTACTCTCCGTGAGGATGTCGAGTCAAGTCTCACAGGCGAGAAGATCGATATCGATTTCAATGCACGTTATCTTATCGATGCTCTTAAGAATATCGATGATGAGAACATCAAGATCGAGTTTAACGGCGGTCAGGGACCTTGTATCATCACTCCGGTCGAGGGAGAGGAATTCGTTTATCTCATCCTCCCTATCAGACGATGATAATAAAGTCCATTCATCTTAATAACTTCAGAAATTACAGAAGGCTTGACCTTGAAGTCGGGCCTTCTGTTAATATTGTCTACGGTTTTAATGCCCAGGGTAAGACCAATATCATTGAGGCTATAAATGTGTGTTCATGCCTTTCTTCTCACAGGACTTCAAAGGAGAAGGATCTGATCACCATCAATGAGGACGAATACGAGGTAAGTCTTGATCTATCGGATACAAAAGATAATTTTGAGACGTCTCTTTTTGTCGGATATTATACCGATAAGTCATCGAAAACCAATTATTCCTCGAATAAAAGGATCTTAAAGCAGGATAATATGGTCGTTCCGAAGATAGCCCAATATCTTGGTATTTGTAACACTGTTATCTTCGCTCCTGAGGACTTAAATATCGTAAAAGGCGCCCCTTCAATACGAAGAAGGTTCTTTAATCTCATCATAAGTAAGACATCTCCGTCTTATTTTGATCTATTGACCAGATTTAATAAGGTATTCGATCAGAAAAATGCCGTGCTGAAGTCACTTCGAGGCGGCAGACCTGACGATATGGCACTTGATTATTGGGACTATCCCCTGGCTGATATATCAGCTGAGATAATACTTTACAGATACAGATATTCGATCATGCTGGATTCATATGCTGCAAAGCATCATGCGGTCATTTCTGATGAAGCAGAGAAGCTAAAAGTTGAATATAATACCGTATCAGGCTCTATAGAACTCATTAAGGGCTTTCTTAATGAAAACGGGTTATTTGACGATTATATAGCAGGAAAGCTTTCTACGGCCATTTACGGGCAAATTAAGGCTATTGTCAGTAATCATCTGTATACCAAATTTAAAGCAACGCGTCAGAACGACTGTGAGAGGGGAAATATGAGCTGTGGAATCCAGAAGGATGATCTGGATATCTCGCTTAATGATCTTCCTATGAAGAGTTTTACTTCCCAGGGCCAGCAAAGATCCGCTTCTTTGTCCTTAAAGCTTGCAGAACTTGAGATAGTACGTGCAGGCCGCTCCTCCCCTGTCCTGCTCTTGGATGATGTGTTCTCAGAATTGGACGTTAAGAGACGCGTCAGCCTTCTCTCAGGTATGGTAGATGCTCAGATCTTTATTACGTGTACTGAGCGTGATTATATCGAGAAAGAGTTAAAAGCGCTTCTTAAAACGAATGAAATGCCCAGATTTTTCCGTGTTGAAGCCGGAAATGTTTATCCCGAATAATTATTATAATAAGCATATTATAGATTTTATGTTATAATGACAGTGGATTTTTGTCCGAAAATATCATTTTTAAGGAGACTTTTCATGTTTGTACATCTGGGCGGTAATGTGTCAGTCATTGATTCAGAGATAGCCGCTATCATCAATCTTGAGACCTGTACTTCAGGATCGGATATAATGAACAGTTTCCTGAGAGCTGAGGAAGAGAGTTTAAGGATAGAAGACATTGAGGGTGATATACCTAAAAGTCTTGTGATAACATCAAATAAAACTTATGTATCTCCCCTATCCAACACTGTTTTGCTCAGAAGACTGAACAAATTTGATATATCGGATTAAAAGTTCTGAAATGATGATTTCTATTTATACGGAGGTATAGATCGTTAATGGAAGAAAACGAGAATATGACTGTAAACAGTGAAGTTGATCAGTATTTTCAGCCCGTAGAGGATGGAGATGATGATGAACTTCGTAATCTTGCTTCTAATCCGCGTGCTCTCACAGAGGATTATAAGGAGGATTCTATTGAAGATATCAACGCTGCTTCTGCAGGTCAGGACGAGTTTGATACATCCAATTCCAAGGAATATGACGAAAGCGATATTCAGGTCCTTGAAGGTCTTGAAGCTGTTCGTAAGCGTCCGGGTATGTACATCGGTGATACGACTCCGAGAGGTCTTCATCACTTGGTATACGAGATCGTTGCAAACTCTGTAGATGAGGCTCTTGCAGGACGTTGTGATACCATCGATGTTACTGTAGAAAAGGATGGTTCTGTTACTGTTAAGGATAACGGATCCGGTATTCCTGTAGGTGAACATCCTAAGATGCATATCCCTACTGTAGAAGTAGTACATACAGTACTTCATGCCGGCGGTAAGTTCGGTGGCGGAGCATACAGCGTATCAGGTGGTCTCCACGGTGTTGGTGCGTCTGTTGTTAATGCGCTTTCTGAGAGAATGAAGGTTCAGGTAAGACGTGAAGGCAATATCTATGAGATAGAATTTGAGAGAGGAAAGACAACAGTTCCGCTCCATATCGTTGGTAATTGTGATCCTTCTGATACAGGAACGACAACTAATTTCTATCCTGACAACCAGATCTTCGAAGATATCAGATTTGACTTCTCATCCATGATCTCACGTTATCGTGAAATGGCATTCCTTAACAGAGAAGTTACTATCGATCTTTGTGATGACAGAGACCCTGTTCCTAATAAGGTACATCTCCATTATGAAGGTGGTATTATCTCATTTGTAGAGTATCTTAACCGTCACAAGACTGCTCTTCATAATCCGCCTATCTATATGGCTACAAAAGCAGGTGATTGCTTCGTAGAGATAGCACTTCAGTATAATGATTCCTACCAGGAAAATGTTTATACATATGCGAATAATATCGCTACAGTTGAAGGTGGTACACATCTTACAGGATTCAGAGCAGCAATGACACGTGTAGTTAATAACTATGCAAGAAAATATAAGTATCTTAAGGATAATGATGCTAAACTTCAGCCTGAAGATACAAGAGAAGGTCTTTCAGCTATTATATCCGTTAAACTTCCTGAACCTCAGTTCGAGGGCCAGACTAAGTCAAAACTTGGTAATGCTGAGATAAGAGGTCTTGTTGAGAATGCAGTATCCGATAAATTTATGATGTTCCTCGAGGAAAATCCGGATATCTCCAAGATCGTTATGGATAAGTGCCTTTCTGCATCCAGAGCTCGTTCTGCTGCTAAGAAGGCTCGTGAGATGTCACGTAAGGATAAAACAGGACTCGAAAGTGGTTCTTTGCCTGGAAAACTTGCTGATTGTCAGTCTAATGAGGCTGAATTCTGTGAAATCTTCATCGTTGAGGGTGACTCGGCTGGTGGATCTGCTAAGCAGGGAAGAGAGCGTAAGTATCAGGCAATCCTTCCTCTTTGGGGTAAGATGCTCAATGTTGAAAAGGCAAGAATCGATAAAGTTTTCTCTAATGAAAAGCTTCAGCCTGTAGTTCTTGCTCTTGGTGCCGGTATTGGTGATGATTTTGATGAAACAAAGCTTCGTTATCACAAAGTTATTATCATGGCCGATGCCGATGTCGACGGTTCTCACATCAGAACATTGCTTCTTACATTCTTCTTCAGATATTTGAGACCTCTTGTAGATAACGGATATGTTTATATCGCTTGTCCTCCACTCTACAAGGTATATAAGGGTGAGGAAGCATATTATGCTTATGAAGACTCTGAAATCGATAAGATCAAGGAACAGACCGGTTGGACTAATCCTTCAATCCAGAGATATAAGGGTCTTGGTGAGATGAGTTCTGATCAGCTCTGGGATACAACAATGAATCCTGCTACTCGTAAGCTTAAAAAAGTTACTCTTTCTGATGCACAGGCAGCAGATGAGACATTTACATTGCTTATGGGTGATCAGGTTGAACCTCGTAAAATGTATATCCAGGAAAATGCTAAACTTGCTAATATTGATACATAATCATAGAGATAAACAGATATTTATGAAGGTCTTCACAGTTTGTGGAGACCTTTTTAATTGTTCCACGTGGAACAATAGTAGAAGTGCATGTCAAACGACTATCGGAGTTCTGTATGATGTTCCACGTGGAACACTGTCAGAAAAATTGTCTGAAGTCATAAAGAATGTTCCACGTGGAACAATTAACTGATCTAAATATGTAAATACAGAACGATTTGTTCCACGTGGAACAATTGAATTATGTAAAGATAATGAAATATAAGAATTAAATAAGAATGATATATTATTAATAAGTAATAAACAGAGGAGTGTTATATGGCTTACATTATATCCATAGTAAATCAGAAGGGTGGAGTCGGAAAGACTACCACAGCCGTAAATCTGTGTGCATATCTCGGAAAAAAGCGTAAAAAGGTACTTATGGTAGATCTTGATCCTCAGGGTAATGCTACCAGTGGTCTTGGTATAGAAAAGTCCGAACTGGAGAATACAACCTACGATGTTCTTGTCAATGAGGTACCAATTTCTTCAGTTATATGCCAGTCAGCAGCAAAGAATGTAGATATATGTCCTACTAACCTGGATCTTGCCGGAGCAGAGGTAGAGTTGGTATCAGCTCTGTCCAGAGAACATATACTTAAGAATGCGATAGAGGAGATAGTCGATAACTATGACTATGTTATCGTGGATTGTCCTCCTTCACTCGGTCTTTTGACTCTGAATGCTCTGACAGCTGCAGACGGTATCATCGTTCCAATTCAGGGTGAGTATTATGCTCTTGAAGGACTCACACAGCTTGTTGCTACGATCAATATCGTTAAGAAGAAACTCAACCCAAATATTGGTATTTTGGGCGTTCTTCTTACCATGTTTAATATGAGAACACAGCTTACAAAGCAGGTAAAGGAAGAGGTAGATAACTACTTCGGAGATAAGGTGTTCAAGACCTTTATACCGCGTAATATCAGGCTCGCAGAGGCTCCAAGCCACGGCTTGTCCATATGCGATTATGATCAAAATTCCAAGGGTGCAAAGGCATACGAGGCACTTGCTAAGGAAGTAATTAACAGAACTAAATGATATATAGATAGTCATCTATATGAAAGGAGCATACAATGGCAGCAAACAAGGGACTCGGTAAGGGTTTGGGAGCTCTTCTCTCAACCGAAGGAATACCTGAAAATACTAAGGATTCAGTAGTTGAACTTAAGATAAATGACATATCTCCTAACGAAGGTCAGCCACGTAAAGTATTCAACGAAGAATTGCTTAATGAATTGGCAGAATCCATCAAGGAAAACGGTGTTATCCAGCCTATTATCGTTCAGAAAAAGGGTACCGGATACAGAATTGTAGCAGGTGAGAGAAGATGGCGTGCTTCAAGGCTTGCAGGCCTTAAGGTCATTCCTGCTATCGTAAGAGACCTCACTGATCTTCAGACAATGGAACAGGCTCTTATCGAGAATATCCAGCGTGAAGACTTAAATCCTATTGAAGAAGCTTATGCAATGGATAATCTTCTTAAAGCTCATAAGCTTACTCAGGAGGAACTTGCTAAAAAACTCGGTAAGCCTAGAGCTACAATTGCCAATACAGTTCGTCTTATGAAGATCGATGTTGCTTTGCAGGATTATATCGCAAACGGTGAGCTTTCTGCAGGCCATGCAAAGGCTCTCCTGGCGCTTGAATCAGGCGAAGATCAGCGTAAAGCAGCCGATGTTATCATGACAAGAGAACTCAATGTAAGACAGGCTGAAGAGTATATCAGAAAGCTTAAGGAAGGCGTTCCTGCAGTTCCACCGACATCTTCCAAGAAAGATATGGATATGAACCTTAAGCTCTCGATCAAGGATGCTGAGACAAAGCTTAAGAAACAACTTGGATCCAGAGTAAAGATCAAGCTCGCTGATACAACATCAGGTAAGGGAAAACTCGTTATCGATTATAAGAACTTCGATGATCTTAACAGACTTATAGAATTGATCGAAAAGTAAGCATTTTACAGGGCAGGTAAGTAATAAACTACCTGCCCTTTATTATGCCTTCAGACGCGTTCAGAACGTTTACAACGAATAAATAACTGTGGTATCATCAGTGTGATCAGAACGCCTCTGAGAGGCAATATAATGGATAATAGGGTAGATAATATGAATAGAAAGAAAAAGATCATCGTAATTGCGGTGATATTAGTCATGGTCATCTTGATCATTCCTTCAGTAACGAGTTTTTTCCTGTATCAGAGCGTATTCGGAGTACGTTACGATTACACGCCTCAAAATACACAACACATTGAAGATTATCCCGGACTTCAAAGAGAAAGATATGAGATCATCTCAGATGACGGACAAAAAGTAATCGGATATAACTATCATAATGACAACGATGATGTAAAAGGAATAATCCTTTTCGCGCACGGTTTGGGCGGCGGACATCAATCATATATGGATACGATAGATTACATCGTTGATCACGGTTATTACGTTTTCGGATATGATGTAACAGGCAATGGAGAAAGTGAAGGAAATTCTATAAAAGGCCTTCCACAGGGCGTTATCGACCTTGATAATGTTATTTCATTCATTGAGAAAAGAGATGAATTTGACGGACTTCCTATAGGTCTTATCGGCCACAGCTGGGGAGGATACAGTGTAGTCAATTCATTGAACCAACATCCGGAAGTTGATTGCGTTGTAAGCGTAGCAGGATTCTCAAAATCTTCTGATCTTCTTAAGGCTCAAGGAAAGCAAATGGTTGGTCCGATAATCAATATCCTCATTCCTTATATCAATGCAATCGAATCTGTTAAGTTTGGTGAGTATTCAAGTCAGACAGGCCTTGAGGCGCTTTCGAAAACAGATGCGAGCGTAATGATAATCCATGGAGGAAAAGATACGACAGTTCCACAGGATTACGGATATGACCTGTATTATGAGAAATATGCAGATGATCCTGATTTTGAATTTGTCTATCTTCCTGATGCAGGACATAACGGCATTCTAGGAGAGAATATAGACAATGTTTTGGAAAAAATCATGGATTTCTACGATAATAATATGACCAAATAACGATATCTATTGACTTTTAAGCATATTTTATATATTATTACAAGGCACAATTTATGGAGCTGTATCGAAGTGGTCATAACGAGGCGGTCTTGAAAACCGTTTGTCCGCGAGGGCACGTGGGTTCGAATCCCACCGGCTCCGC
>CADCPU010000064.1 GCA_902803365.1 Oscillospiraceae bacterium | reverse complement strand
TTGCACTTGAAGAATTCTTCGCGGATGGCCTGATTCTTTACGCCGTCCCAGATATTTCCGAGAAGGAACTTATCGTCGCCTACGAACTGGTGGCAAGGGTAAAGATCGCCCCACGGAGTAACAGCCATGTATTCGGTTCCGGCACCGCAGCCCGAGATCCTCTTATAGATACAAGGACCGCCCTTAAGGTCGATCATATAGTGATAGAAAGTGAACGGATCGCCCTTTCTGTCGTGTTCGATCATCAAAGCAGCGAGGTCCTCGTACTGCTTCTTTACGATCTCGAGGTCTTCATCCGTAAGTCTTGCCGCATCGCCTTCAGCGCATACGACAGGCTCCATGGAGAGCTCCTTGAATCCGAGCTCCAGCATTGTCTTTACGTCCTCGAGGAAATCAGGGTTCCTGTGGGTAAATGTTCCGCGCATGTAGTAGTTCTTACCGCCGCGTGCCTCAACGAGCTTCTGGAACTTAGGTACGATGCGGTCCCAGCTGCCGTTGCCCGCATAGTCGACCCTGTATCTGTCGTGGATCTCCTTACGTCCGTCAAGTGAGAGGACTACGTTGCTCATCTCCTTGTTGGCAAATTCGATCACGTCATCATCTATGAGGATTCCGTTTGTGGTAAGCGTGAACCTGAAGTTCTTGCCTGCTTCCTTTTCGACGGAACGGGCATACTCAACGAGCTGCTTTACCACTTCAAAATTCATCAGAGGCTCGCCTCCGAAGAAGTCCACTTCGAGATTTCTTCTGGAGCCGGAGTTCTCGATGAGGAAATCGAGAGCGCGCTTGCCTACCTCAAAACTCATGACGGAACGCTCGCCGTGATACTTACCCTGGGATGCGAAGCAATATTCGCAGTTGAGGTTGCAGGTATGAGCGATATGAAGGCAGAGTGCCTTAACGACACCGTTTGTCTTGGCCTTGAGAACACCTGCCTTTGGCTCGAATTCGTCCTCAGTGAAGAGCTTGCCGTCTTCCTTGAGCTGCAGGAGCTCGTCGTAGATCTCACCGATCTCCTTGGAGTCGATGTCCGGATACTTGGAAGAGATCTCGGAAATGAGGGCGTCACGCTCCGTGTTTTCGAAGCCTGCGATAAGGTCGTATGTCACGTCGTCGACTGCATGGACAGAGCCGGAGCAGATGTCGAGTATGATGTTGTAGCCGCCGAGTTTGTATTGATGAATCATAAGTCTCCTTAAAATAAACAACCGCTCCCTAAGAAGCGGTTGCCGTTAAAATTCTGTAGCAAACAAGAAATTACTTGTTCTCGTTCTCGCACTGCTGATTAGCGATACCGCAGCTTGTCTTGCAAGCAGACTGGCAAGATGTCTGGCACTCACCGCAACCGCCGTTCTTAGCGCTCTCGCAAAGATTTCTTGTATTGATAGTCTTAATATGCTCCATGAAACATTACCTCGCTTATTAAAAATCCAAGCAACTTTATCATTAATTGCTCTTAATGTCAATATAATAAGCGCTTTCGGGGCTTTTTGCAAGTAACGGCCTTCTTTTTAAGTTATTTTTAAGTGCAGCGGCGTAAATTGGCTATAATTAAGAGAAAAGGAGGCGAACCATGAAGCTTTTATATGCAGAAGACGAGCGAAGCATGTCCGAGGCTGTTACGGACATCCTCGAGTACCATAAATACAGCGTCGACGCCGTTTACGACGGTGAAGAAGCGCTCGCATACGCTACGAGCGAGGAATACGACGGCATCATCCTCGACATCATGATGCCCAAGATGAACGGTCTTGAAGTGCTTAAGGAACTTCGCAAAAAAGGCATAAGCACCCCGGTCCTCCTCCTGACGGCCAAGTCGGAGATCGAAGATCAGGTCGAAGGCCTCGATGCGGGCGCGGATGACTATCTTCCGAAGCCCTTCTCGATGGAGCTTTTCCTCGCGAGAGTCAGAGCCCTTCTTCGAAGGCGCGAGGAGTTCACGCCGAACCTCCTGGAATTCGGAGACATCACGCTCGACCAGAAATCCTACGAGCTCAAGTGCAAGACGACCGGTAAGGGCGTGACTTTGTCAAATCTCGAGTTCCGTCTCCTGGAGCTCCTGATGCTCAACCGCAAGATCTACATGTCAGTCGACACGATCCTGTACAAGGTCTGGGGTCTCGACAGCGACGCGGAGTCGAACACCGTCTGGGTCTATATCTCTTTTCTTCGCAAACACTTAACAAACATCGGTTCAAAGGTAGCCCTCACCGCCAAGCGCAGCGTCGGCTACATGCTGGAGTATGAAGAATGATCAAAGCACTCAAGAAAAGATTTATATTCACATCCATGATCGCGATAACACTGCTGCTCCTGATCCTTATCGGCGGCATCAACATCGTGAACGTCATCACGACCAGGAACAGGAGCATCGCGGACCTCGATATGATATCGAAGCGCGAATCGACGTCTGACGGCGGTCCCGTAAGGCCTGTGGAATTTTTGCAGACAGACTCGTTCGTATTGGAACGCAATGAATACGATACGTTCATGGCCTCGAATTTCTTCTCCATGAGGATCGACGAGAACGGTTTTAACGTAAAGACCGACATCAGCCGAACCTCCAGAGTCGATGCAGGCGAAGCGTTCGATATGGCGATCGAGTTGATCGAGAGCGGCGAGAAGACCGGTATGGTCAACTATTTCCGATATCGCGTCACAGAACTCGAAAACGGCGGCAAGCTCGTCGTTTTCCTCGATACGGTCCCTGATATCAGGATGTGTCTTACGATACTCATCGTATCCCTCGCATTCGGCCTTGTCTGCTGGATCTTCATGCTCATCGTGATAATCCTCCTCTCGGGCCGCGCGGTAAAGCCTATCGCCGAAAATTACGAAAAGCAGAAGCAGTTCGTAACAAATGCAGGCCACGAGATCAAGACTCCTCTGGCAATTATCAGATCCAACGCCGATGCGATGGAGCTTATCCGAGGCAAGGACAAATACAGCAAGAACATCAAGGATCAGACAGAGAGGCTGTCGGATCTCATGAACAAGCTCCTGACGCTCGCAAAGATGGACGAGGGCACGCTCAAGCTGAACTTTACTTCCGTGAACTTAAGCGAACTCGTGCAGAACACCGCTTCTTCCTTCCTCCAGCCGATGGAGATGCGCAATATCACTTTCGAGAAGGATGCCGACGAGAACGTCAAGGCCGAGATCGACAAGGATCAGGCGGAGCTCTTGATGTCGATACTTTTCGATAACGCGCTCAAATACACCAACGAAGGCGGCAGGATCTCCATGAGCCTCAAGCAAAACGGAAAGCACGCTGTATTTAAGCTCTCCAACACCTGTGATAAGCTCCCGGAAGCAGCTCCGGAGAGATTGTTCGACAGATTCTACAGAGCTGATGTCTCCCACAATCAGACGACCGGCGGAAGCGGTATCGGCCTGTCAGTCGCAAAGTCCGTGGCAGAGGCTCTCAAGGGTGATATCAAGGCAGAATACACCCAGCCTGATACAATTACCTTCACTGTCAACTTCTGAAAATTTGGTTAAAAAGTATATTTTTGCAGCCTCTATTTGGGGCTGTTTCTTTTGCCTGATTAATTGTAAAAACACCCATGACAAATTATAATAATAATTAAGTTTATATGGATGCAGGTAAATAAAATTGATCGGTCGCGGCAAAAAGAAACAAGATAATATCACCGATTCCGTCTTCTCTGATTTTTTCAAGGAGTCGGTCTTTCCGTGTTATGTAAAAGACGCAGAGCTTAAGTATCTGGCCGTCTCGGATTCTTTTGTCGCATATCTGCGGAAGACCTCACCTGACGAATTCATAGGCAAGACCGACCACGACATCTTCGGAGACGACAAGATCTGCAAGATCCACGAAGAGCTCGATAAGAAGGTCCTCGCAGGAGAAGAGGTCGTCAAGGATCATGTTGTCCCGATGACAATCGGCATCGCAGGAAAAACGAACTATACCCGCGTGACTAAGGTCCCGGTCAAGGACAAGAACGGCAAGATCATCGGCGTTATGGGAACTGCCGAAGACTGTACGATGGCCTACGAAGCCGAGATGCGCTTCAAAAAGCAGGTCACAAATTACCTGAGGCTTCCGAATAATTCGCTCTGTTGCGCGTTTATCGACGTTACCGACTGGAAGATGCTCGCTTTTGCGGCTCTCGTGGACGGTCAGATCAAGAATATGGAGATGTCGGTAGACGAGTTCATTACCAAAGCCGACCGTACGATCTCCGTTGATATCAACGAGCACAGATATTTTGCAAACCTCTACAAGGACAATATCCTGAGACAGTTTAACGAGGGTCTCACGAATGTTACGACGGAATTCTTTGTTAACTCCGAGGCTCGTCCGTCTACATTGGTAAGTTTTGAATATTTCTTTCTGGTCAATCCCAAGGATCAGCATGTATGCATTATCCTCTCCGTAGTCGACAAGAGCGCTCAGAGGAAGGAAAAAGAGAGTCAGATAGAGGAAGCAGAGCAGGATCTCATGACGGGCGTATTGAACCACGATTCCGCCATCAACAAGATCGCGCTCATGATCCAGAACTCCAAGCCGGATCAGCTCAATGCCCTTTTTGTAATAGATGTGGATAATTTCCAGTCGCTGAACGATCAGTTCGGTCAGAGAACGGGCGACAATGTTCTCGCCGAGATCGCAGAGAAGATCCGCGACTGTATGAGAGAGAACGACATCGTAGGTCGAATGGAAGGCGACAAGTTTATCGTCTATATGCCTGACCTCGACAGAACACTCGCGGCTAACCAGAAGGCCAACGAGCTCATAAGTGCCCTTCAGTACGAGTGCCAACGTAACGGCAAGTCAGTCTATATGACGAGCAGTCTCGGCGCAGTCGTATTCAAGGGAGCCGATACCAAGTTCGAAGATATCTGCTTTGAAGCGGATTCCGCACTCTATCAGGCCAAGCACATGGGCAAGAACCGTGCTGTCTTCAGCGAAGACGAGGATGTAGCTGCGATCGGCCTTGAAGCCCAGGTATCAGACGTATCGATAAATGTCCAGACGGTACTCAACGGCATCAACGGTCTTATGGTAATCGCCGAGGTGCGCGATGACGAGCTGTTCATCGTCTATTCGAGCAACTCCAAGTACGATCAGAAGAGCATCGAATTCATGCCTGCCAAGGACTACAACACTCTTCTCTATGCGATAAAGAAAGCTTACGAATCCAAGCAGGACGGCTTCGACTACGTTGCTGCTGCTTCTCACGTATATCTCGGAAAACCGAGATGGATCAGAGTCCAGGGTAACTTCGTCGAGTCGGACAGGCCTGACACGATCAAGATGCTCGCGCTCGTAACGGACGTATACGAGTTCAAGAACACCGAGCAGCTCCTGCAGATCGAGAACACCAAGTTCGACCTGGCGCTCTCCATCTCCAACACGATCACATGGGAATATGACGCAGGCACGAGAAGGATCGAACTTCACGATTCCAACAGCAAGCCGATCCCTTATATCGACGACGATATGTGCTTCCCTGACACCAAGGAGCGCTACGTCAAGATGTACGAAGATATCGACAAAGGCGTTTCCGAAGGCACGAGCTTCGTGCACTTCAAGTCTTTCTTCGGCAAGAACCTCTGGATGCAGGTATCCTACAAGACCACTTATAACGAGAGCGGTCACGTTATCGGCGCCCTCTTTGCGGCTCACGACGTCTCCAACTTCATCAAGCTCGTAGACCGTTATGATTCCGCCAAGAACAGCTATATGAAGGGCCTCCAGAACGACCGTCCGGTCTTCCATGTCGACATCACCAACGACAAGCTGATCGAGATGCAGCTCGGTTCCGAGTTCTTCCCTGCAGACAAGGAGATCACTACGGCAACGGACTTCTTCGATTACTTTATGGGTATGATCGACTGCCCTTCCGAGACGATCCCTGCACTTCAGGAATTCTTCTCTTTCGAGACCTTCGAGGATTCTCTTAACGGAGGTGTCGAAAACATCGATGAGGAATTCTTCATAAGGCTTCAGGGCGGAGATTCGGAGTGGTATCTCTTAAGGTTATTCCTCGCGACCAACCCGCAGACTCGTAATAACGAGGTCTTCGGTCTGCTCAAGAACGTTAACTCCGAACACATCTCTTCGATGATAATCGACAGGATCTTCGACTTCGAGTACGAATTCCTGGCGGTCATCGACACAAAGAGATCCAAGATAAAGATCCTTCAGGACCGCTCGAACCGAATCAATGCCAAGAGTGCCGAGTTCTCGGATTACGAAGACGCGCTCTATACCGAGCTTCAGGATTACGTAGTCAAGAGCGAGGAGATGAATGTGGCTCACGACATGTCACTTCACAACCTCAAAAAGTGTCTTAACAACAAGAAGGTCCATTCCATACAGGCATCAGTCTTGGAGACAGCCGAAGACTCTTCCGAGCTCCTGATCAAGCGCAAGAGATATCTCTATACATATCTCGACGATTCCAAGCGTTATATCGCCATGACTAAGAGCGATATAACCGACCAGTATAAGACCGAGTTCGATCCGATCTCCGGCCTTTGCACCCGTACGGCCTTCTGCACGAGAGCCAGGGACCTCATCGATTCCAACCCTCGTAAGACATTCGTCATCGTCCGTTGGGACATCGATAACTTTAAGCTCTATAACGACCTTTTCGGTACGGCCGAGGGCGACGCGATCCTCGCTACCATCGGTAACATGTACCGCGACAATATGTCTGACATCCTCGTCGGCAACCTCGGCGGAGATAACTTTGCTCTGTGTATGGAGAGCAACAAGTTCAAGAAGCAGGAGCAGCTCGAATATATCGCGAACATGCTGTCCGTCATATCCGAGAATTACAAGCTCACGTTCCATATGGCTGCATATAAGGTAACCGATACATCCCTTGACATAAGCGTCATATGCGATCGTACGGTCCTCGCAGTTAAGTCCATAAAGTCAACGGACACCAGGTTTGTATGGTACGAAGATTCCATGAGAGATGCTGCCGTTAAGGAGCAGGATCTCATCTCCGAGATCCGTGCCGCACTCGTAAACGGCGAATTTACCTTCTACGTCCAGCCACAGTTCAACCAGATGACCATGGAGCTCGTCAGCGGCGAGTCGCTCATACGTTGGATCAAGCCTGACGGCACGATGGTCCCGCCGGGAGAATTCGTTCCTCTTATGGAGAAGACAGGCCTTATCACCAGAGCCGATCAGATCATCTGGGAACAGACCTGTGCGTTCTTAAGTAAGCGAAAGCATGAGAAAAAGAAGACTGTTCCTATCGCAGTAAACATCTCCAGAAAGGACTTCTTCAACCCTAACCTGGTAGATGTAATCATCGAACTGACCAAGAGATACAACATCGAGCCGGAACTTCTCGATCTTGAAGTTACCGAATCAGCATATATCGAGAACAAAGACGTGATCTTCGATACTATCAAGAAGTTCCAGAGTCACGGCTTCAAGGTAAAGATGGACGACTTCGGTGCCGGCTATTCTTCCCTTAACACGCTCAAGCACGTCCCTGTCGACATGATCAAGCTCGATATGGACTTCCTCTCGTTTAACGCCAACGATGAATCAGCAGCGTTCAGAAGCGGTGTTATCCTCGACTCCGTCATCCGTATGGCTCACTGGCTCGGCCTCCCTGTAATCGCAGAGGGCGTTGAGACGGCTAAGCAGGCCGAATTCCTCAAGACTATCGACTGTGCGATAGTCCAGGGTTATTTCTTCTCAAAGCCACTCCCTCAGGATGAGTTTGAGGCCCTCCTCGATTCCGCCAAGATCGGCAAGGTCAAGTCGTTGTTCAACGTATCCGAGAACTTCGATAACTACGACTTCTGGAATCCGGACAACCAGACTTCCCTGCTCTTTAACACCTTCATCGGTTCTGCGGGAATCATCGAATACTACAAAGAACGTCTGCAGGCGTTAAGGCTCAACACGAATTTCTATAACGAGCTCCGTCTGCCTGCTGATGCTATAGATTTCACCAAACAGGATCTCTTTGACATCATGTGCAAGGATGATCACGACAAGGTCAAAAAAGTCCTCGAGAAGGCCGGCACATCCTCTCAGGAATTCGTTATCGAATGCCGCTTCCTGCCTGCCCTTCCGACAAAGCAGAAATATATCTGGCTGCGCTTAAAGCTCCGTCGTCTCGCACACACGGATCTTCGAAGCGTATTCTATGTATCGGTCGAAAACATCACAAGGCGCAAACTCCTCGAGGCCAAGAACACCGGTCTTGCCAAGCTCCTTGCTACAGTTATCGATTCGTCTCACAGCGGCCTGTTCACCTACGAGCTCAGCGACACGCTCAAGATAAAGACATACAGTAACCGTCTGGCAATGCTCTACGGCTACACCGAAGCGGAGTATATCGAGGAATTCGGCAAGGATCCTCTGGCAGGCTTCCACCCGGGCGACCAGGCAATGCTCCTGTCACTTCTCAAGAACCCGTTCCCTAAGGGCATCACGACCATTAGGCACGTATGCCGCCATCTGTGCAAGGACGGCTCCTACAAGAAGATCGTCCTTACGATAAGCAAGGCTGTCAACATCGCCGGAACCATGACTGGATACTTCGTAATCTCTGACCCTAACGCAGAGCTTTGATCTGCTGCGCGCCGCGCCTTGTTGCGACGCATTGCATTGCGGCATATTGTGTCGCAGCGCGAAACGTTCCACGCGGGTCTTTTCGAAACCTATACAGTACAGATTTGCGATTTGGGCATTTTGGACTGTAATTTTGGAGCTT
>CADCPU010000063.1 GCA_902803365.1 Oscillospiraceae bacterium | reverse complement strand
CTGACGACGTCTGTAAAGCACTTGACGTTATGGCTCCCAGCGAACTCTAATGGGAACTGAAGGAGGGAGAAGAGGACCCAACTAATGCCAATGTGGATGCAGTTCATAATATTCTATCCATCAAACTTTCCATAACTGTTTCTTTAATATAGAATAATTGGCGGACGGTATCCGTCTGTGGGGGAATAGTTTAAGCTGGAGGAATATATATGAAAAGAACTGTAAAGAAGGCGGGGTCGGCCTTAGTGGTGGCTTCGTTGTTATTGTCTTTTTTCGCGACAGGGTGCGAGAAAAAGAAAGACAACACTGTGATCGCAGATGATTCAGAACTTCTTTTAAGCGACACAATGCCTGATAAGCTCCCGGATGGGCTATCGTGGTACGACTTTACCGAAGATACGGCTATTTTCGATAAGCTGGAGAAAACGATCGGAGACTATCTCATATCAGATATCACATATTTTGGCGACCGTACGTGGATCTTTTTGTCAGAGACCGGACCTCAATTGCCGGTATATCACATTATGTCGTTTGATAAAGATGACAATCAGGTGTGCGATCATGTCATCAGTAATGAGTTTGGCTATGATGTCAGTCTCGAGCGTATGGTCCAAGGAGATAGGTTGTATATTGAGGGATTCGATTTTGCGTCATACGAACAATACCTATATCCGATAGATGAGAAGACCGGAAGTGTCTCACCCGATAACAAGATCGTTATTACAGAGAACTCACCGGACTTTCTGATGACCAGCAGATTCACATTTGTCGGAAAAGATATCGCAGTCCTTAAGCAGGAAAATACTACGAGGATCGAACTCGTTGATCCTTCCGAAGGAACTGTTAAGCAGGATGTAACCTTGAATAATCTTGAATCTGATTTCAATATCAGATATGCGGAAGGTATCATCTGTGCAGGTGAGAATAAGCTCGTCATCTGGGGCCGCACATCTTCTAACTATAATTTTGAACAGATAAGGTATTGTCTGGTCGATCTTGATTCAGGTGAGATCAGTGCGCTTGATGAGATGGAATATATCAAGATCCCGCTTCGTAATCTCACATATTGCAACGGCAAACTCGTATCGATAACTGACAGCGGAGTTTACAACATCGATGTGGATGAAGGCACATGCTATATGACACTGTCATTTAATTGTTCTGTCTGTAACAGATTTCTCGTAAACAATTCGGAATTAAAGTATGCGGATGAAGACAGATTGGTCTTCAGTTATTCATCCAGATATGTAGGTGCTAACCAGATCCGTAATGCGATCTGCACATTTACCAGGACAGATGAATATCCCGCAGCCGGAAAAAACATCCTTACTGTAGCTTCAACTGAAGATCTTGATTACAGCATCTCAAAAGCGATTATGAGTTTTAACATTGAGAGTGCTACGTCATATATGCTTTTCGATAACAGATATAAAGCAAACAGCGAGATTGACTATTCCAATAGTGACAATGCGGATAAGGCAACTCTTGCAAGTCTCAATTCCTATGCATCGGTATCAGACCGTCTGACGGTTGATCTTACGGCAGGGGATGGACCTGATATCCTCATAACCAATGGTGCGAATGAGCAGCTTTCCAACAGTGAATGCTTCATTGACTTGGCTGACTATCTAAAGAACGAGAGCGGCATTAATGAAGACGATTATTTCATGAATGCTATTGAGGCTTCAAAGATCAATGGTGCTCTCTATCAGTTTCCCATAGGTTTCTACATTGACTGTCTCCTGGCTTCGGACGATGTGATTGGCGGCAGGAACGGATTAACTTTTGAAGAGTATGAAACCATGGTTCAGACAACTTGCAATGGAGCTGATCCTTTGTACGATCACCAGTTGTCATTCTCGAGATTGGAAGTCGCAACCAGGTTTTTCGCGAACACGAGCGAGAAGTTTATAAAAGACGGAAAGATCGATGTGAACAGTGATGATTTTAGAGCGATCCTCGACTATTGCAGTTTGCTTCCTTCGAAGGGTTTTTATGAAGGCAAGGACATCGATGCTGAATGGGGCGATCTGGTGGATGCAAAGAAAGATATGCTCGTTCAACCAACAGTGATCTTCGGTTTTTATGAGTACGGAGCTTTTGCGATGGATTATGGTGATCCTGTGATCTGCGGCTATCCTTCAGTTGACGGAAGAACAGCGACGGTAGGCTCCGATATTGCAGTCTCGATCTCTTCACATACCAAAGATGTAGACGCGTGCAAACAGTTCTTGAGCATACTTCTTTCGGAGGATATTCAGAAAACGTTGTTCATGAATATTCCTATCAACAAGAAGTGCGCTAAGGATATTGCTCTTATGGAGATTGATGAGAACAATAAGAGGTATTCCGGGAACGGGGGAAATATGTATGCGAGGGGAGGAAAGACTCTCGACACTGAGCTTGCTGACAGATATATCGAGCAGCTCTCTACGGCAACAACAGCGAGTTTTGTTTACCACAGTATCTCGCTCATTATCTATGAAGAGATCCCTGCGTATCTCGAAGGACAAAAATCATTTGAGGATGTCGCAAAGGTTATTAACGACAGAGCACAGAAAGTTCTGGATGAGAGGAAATAACTTTGAGAAGTACCCTGGTCACACCCGAATTAAACTAAGTTTTTTGATTGTGGTAATATATAGGTGTTGCTTTAGAGATAAGAACTAATAGTTTGATGATGGAAGATAAGTATGAAGAATTTATCTCTGAGAAGTACAAAACTGAATATGAGGTGTAACAAATGAAAAGGAAGATTTTTACAAAGGCAGCATCAGCAATTATCTGCATGGTTATGGCAGTATCATTTTCAGCCTGCAATAACGATCAGAATGTCGATGACACGACTCAGGAAACTTTTGAAACTGAAGCTGCGGCAACAACAACTACTACTGCTGAAGCAACTGAGGCTTCAACGGAGGATACAACTGAAGTAACTGAGGCTTCAACGGAAGATACAACTGAAGCTTCTTCAGAGCCCGTTTCTTCTAATCCTTATGAGAGATTCATTGAAGATTATAAGAAGGCATTAAGCAATCCTAATGGTACCTGGTATTACGGCCCTGACGCTGATTTAGAGGGTGAGCAGCCTCCGGAAGGCACGGTAGCTCTTCCTCTTTCAAACGTCTATGAGGATTCATTCTCATACATGCTTTACGATGTAGACGGCGATGGCACACAGGAGCTCATCATCGGCGAGCAGTGGATAGACGGCGAGAACTGGGCGCGCATCCGCGTTTTCGGACTCGTAACCATGATCGGAGATGACTACAGGATCGCTGCCGCAGGCTGGGACAAATATGATCTCGAATACTGTGGCGGAAACCATTTCTGTGCATATAGCTGGCAGTCCGACACCGTTGAGGTCTTAAGCGTTTACGAATATAACGCCGAGTACAAGTGCCTTGACCTCGCATTCGAATTGGAGGTCCACTTCAAGGATGGCAGTGACACGGTCGGTCTTCCTCAAGATGCCGAATACCTTTATTTCGAAGGCAAGGGCGGCATGGAAAGAACAGATGCTCTCGCTACGGGTATGGAGGCTCGGGAAAAGTACTTCGATGCCAAGAACACAATCATCGGCGAACTTCCTTCCGACCTTGTCGACAGGGAATGGACAGAGGTTGCCTTTAAATAAGTTAACGCGGGTCTTTAAAAGAGCAATGTCATTAAGTTAAGAATGGCTTTGATTTGAAGAGGTACCAACAGAAAACAAAGAGAGACTGGAGAAGTAATTTCCCAGTCTCTTTTCATTTGACCTGAATTCTTTTGTTGTTGTAGTAATCAATATAGTACATTTAATTCCTGATAAACTTAACTATCCGTCAAACACTCACTTTGTAATAATTGCGTTAATATTCTGCAAACGGTATCAATCGCTTGAATCTCAATGTAAAATATATATGTAAAATATATATGTTAATTACTTAATGTAAGGTTATATGTGCCCTCAAGGAGTATTGTTGCAGAGTATGAGAAAGTTCTTAATCGTTATAGTCAATGTTGTCATAATAGCAGCCATATTGAGCTTCGTAGTACTCTACTCCGGATACGAGAGCGAGGATTATTACCGCAGGCAGATAGAATACTTTGAGAACACTACGGTCACAATGGAGAACGTGACCGGGAATTATCTGGAAGGCGAACAGCGGGTCTGTGACGTTTGGGCGCAGTACATCAACAGCAGTAACATGACCTTGGAAGAGGCGATCGAATATATCCGTTCGTCTCATGTGCTCGAGAATACTTCCGCACATCTGGTCCTGCTCGACACCCTCACCGGATTGTCGACACGTCCGAAGACCGGTACGGCCAATGCGTATGATATCTCCTATCAGAGTCTTGATCTTCTGAAGAACACCAACTGGATCGATGAGATCGGGAAGTCTATCAATATTACCCGCGCTTATACAAACCCGATGAACGGCGAGCAATCACTTGCCTTCTGCAATATCGTGAATCTGTATGATCCTGACACTGATTCATACAATACCGCGGTTCTTATGCGTGTCGTTCCCATCTCCGCCCTTGAACAGAAGTGGGTCTTCCCTCAGACAGAGCTTGTAAATGCCGAACTGTCCATGATCGATTCCAACGGCGATTACATCCTCAAAGGATATAACTATAAGAATTCGAATTTTTTTGAATTCTACAAATCATATAATCAGACGGATCCTGAATCATCCAAGGAAATGTTCGACACGATAACTTCTACTACTGGTTCCATTCAGATGATGAATTCTCATGGACAGGAATGCGTTCTTGCCTATACACCCATGTCGTCCACAAAAGGCTGGACGCTGCTGGGACTCGTTCCGGCTGAGGACCTCAGAGTCGAGAACAGCAACTGGGTATTGTTCGGTGTAGTCTCAGCCGGTCTGCTCATCCTGTTCTTAAGTGACATGTTCTATGTGCTTTACCTTAACAAGCACCTTCAGATCACTGCAAGGAAAGCCGAATCTGCGAATAAGGCAAAGACTGACTTTCTCTCCACAATGTCGCATGACATCCGCACTCCTATGAATGCGATCGTCGGTCTGACGGCTCTGGCCGAGAAGAATCCCGGTGATGTGGAGTCGACCAAGGAGAGCCTCAGGAAGATCAGT
>CADCPU010000062.1 GCA_902803365.1 Oscillospiraceae bacterium | reverse complement strand
CTTGCAACTATCATCGCTTCTCTTTGCGGTGCCCCTGCAAATACAACATACGGCGAGAACACAGGTGTTCTCTCTCTTACAAAGGTATTCGACCCTCGTGTCGTCAGGATCGCGGCTTATATGGCAATCGTTTTCTCATTCTCACCTAAGTTTGCTGCAGTCATCCACTCGATCCCTGTAGCAACGGGCGGCGGTATCTCTCTTGTTCTGTACGGCATGATCTCCGCTGTCGGTGTACGTAACGTAGTTGAGAACAGTATTGATTTCTCAAAGGCAAGAAACGTAATCGTTGCAGCTTTGATCCTCGGCCTTTCCGTAGGTATCAAATACTCCGCAGCAGGTTCCATCAATGTTAACCTCGGTTCCATGGTCATCCCGCTTTCCGGTCTTGCAGTAGGTGCATTCGTAGGTATCGTTTTGAATGCCCTTCTCCCAAATGAGCAGGATGATAATGTAAAAGGCATCAGAAAAGACCTGAAAGAGGTCGAATCAGAGCCGATAAAGATCAAAAAATAAGGCTTTAAAGTGTCATTAGTGTAAATAATCTCAAGGTCTGTCGGAAGAGTCCCGACAGACCTTATTTTTTCTTTACAAAACCTCGAAAAACAGTTTGTAATAAGGCAACTTAATAGTAGAATAGAATCTGAATAAGGTTTAAAGGTGAGTAGTATGAATAAGATTCTCGTCATCGGTTGCACGGAGATAACCAAAGTTATCGTCCCTATGCTCAGTGCGGATCCTCTTAAGGTATCCGAGATCTGTGTTGCATCCAAAAATAAAGAGGAATGCGACGAACTCAAGAAGAAGTATAAGGATGCTCCTGTAAAGATCGTTACGGCAGGAGTAGATGTAACCAACGAAGAAAAATCCCTTCTTATGATGAGTATCTTCGGACCTACTCTCATCGTTAATCTCACACCTTCTTACCTTAACAAGACAGTAATGGAGATCGCACTCAAGATAGGCGCGTCCTATATAGATGCTAAGTATTGCACAGACGAGACAGGTAAAGAATGCCGCCTTGAAGATCAGATCGAGATGTCCAAGAGATTCTTTGAGAAGAATCTTCTGTGCGTAACAGGTTGCTCATTTGATACGGCAGGTCTTGTGTGTCTTGCCAAAGAAGCATTCAGGAGACCTGAGATCCAAAAGCTCGAGTCGGTCGATATCGTTGATATCATCGTGGCAGATGAGGACAACAAAGTATCTACTCCTCCTATAAGTGACTTGAAGCGTCTGTCGGAACCTCTCCGTTATATCGAAGACGGCGAGTTCAAGACCGCAGATGCGTTGTCGATCCCCGCGAAGTTTACGACCGAAGACGGCAAGACTTTTGAAGTCGACGGATTTGACAACAAGCTCCTCGATTTCTTCCATAAGGGTATGCCGCAGGCGAAGAATGTCTGCTACTTTTCCCAGGTCGATGAGAACTACAGTTATCTTGTCAGGATGCTCGATTCGATCGGTATGCTCAGCACTGAGCCTATCAGTATAAGCGGCGCGTCCATAGCTCCTATCGATTATCTGGCGGCTGTGCTCCCTAAGGCACACGGTGATTCGGAGAGCAGGGATAAGCACATAATAGGCGTGGTATTAAACAGCTTGTCTGATTCCGATTCGCTCTATATGGGCTTTGAGTGTAAGACTTGGGATCAACCCAAGAAGTATGATGTTGACGCTCACGCGTTCTTCAACGGAGTTACGCTCCTCGCGGGTATCCTGCTGATAGACAGTGGCAAATGGAATGCGCCGGGAGTATTTACAGCACTTGATTTTGATGCAGGTGACTTGATTGGAAAAATCAAAGAACTTGGTTTAAAATACAACATGACCGTAGGGCAAAGTCCGCTTGAGATTTTGGTGGAATAATACAAAAGGTAAGGTAAAAAAGTATGAGCAAAGCTAAGATCCTGATCGTAGAAGACGACGCAAACATCAACAACATGGTCTGCGAAGCACTCACAAAGAACGGTTACGAGTGCACGCAATCTTTCTCGGGAACAGAGGGACTCCTGAACTTTAAGACAAGTGAATTCGATCTTGCAATACTCGATCTCATGATGCCGGGTATGACAGGTGAGGAGCTCACAGCCAAGATCAGAGAGACATCCAAGATCCCGATCATCATAACATCCGCCAAGAGTGAACTTGATTCCAGAGTTAACCTTCTCTCGACAGGTGCAGACGATTATCTCGTCAAGCCGTTCGATGTTAAGGAACTCCTCGTTAGGATCGAGGTTCAGCTCCGTCATGCATCAGCAAGCGGTGAAGCTTCCGGTTCTTCTGATGAGAAGCTTACATTCAAGGATATGGAACTCAATCGTTCCACATTCGAGGTAAGAGTAAAGGGCGAAGAGATCCAGCTCACACGTCAGGAGTATAAGATCCTCGAGCTCTTCATGCTCCATCCTACAAAGGTATTTTCCAAGCAGGATATTTTCGAGTACGCATGGGACGAATACTATATCGGTGAGGATAAGACGATCAACGTTCATATCTCCAACATCAGAACGAAGATCAAGAAGATCACTGACGGCGAGTATATCGATACCGTATGGGGCATCGGTTTCAGGCTTGCAAAGCAGTAAGCACATATAGTGGTATATAATAAAGCTCTCTTCCGTATTGGCGGGGGAGAGTTTTTTGACTTAAACATTTCTTAAACTTTTATTGACGATTGCTTGTAATTCGGGTGTCATAATGGCACTGTGATCGAAAGGAGAACAATACAAATGGACGATATGATTCTTGTAACAGAGAACCTCACCAAGAAATTCGGTGATAAACTTGCAGTAGATAAGGTAGACCTTCACATCAAGAAGGGTGCCATTTATGGTCTCATCGGTATGAACGGTGCCGGTAAGACAACAATAATGAAGATGCTCTCGGGCATGATCAATCCTACAGAAGGAAAATTCGATTACGTAGGCCTCGGTTCCAATCTTAAGATCGCTTATTCGAGGATCGGTGCTCTCATCGAAGCACCTGCTTTCTATCCTAACCTCTCGGCTATGGATAACCTCAAGATCAAGGCGCTCGCTTACGGTATCAATGATAAGAAATATCTCGAGGACAAATTAAATCTCGTAGGACTTGCAGACGTAGGCAAAAAGAAGAGCGGTAAGTTCTCTCTCGGTATGAAGCAGAGACTCGGAATCGCTCTCGCACTCGTCGGAGATCCTGACTTCCTCCTCTTGGACGAACCTATCAATGGCCTCGATCCTCAGGGTATCGTGGAAGTCCGTGAGATGCTTTTGAAGCTCCACAACGAGATGGGCGTTACGATCCTTATCTCGAGCCACATCCTCGAGGAGCTCTCAAAGATCGCAACAGACTACGGCATCATCAGTAACGGCAGGCTCATCGAAGAGATCAGCAGCGAAGAACTCATGTCCAAGTGCCGTGACAAGATCCAGATCAAGACAAATAACACGTCAGCTATCGTAACGATCCTTGACGCTAACGGGTTCAACGACTACAGCGTAGTGGATTCAGAGACGATCTTCGTATTCGACAAGATCTCCGAGATCTCTTCACTTAACATGGAGATCGCAAAGGCAGGAATACTTGTTGATTCCATCGGAGTTGTTTCATCTGACCTTGAGGAATACTTCCTTAAGACGACATCTGACAGCTCGGTTAAATAAGGAGGCACGGATACATGTTTAAATATCTTAAGAGTGACCTTTATGTAGCTTCAAAGATGAAGGCCACATATATACTGCCGATCATCGCTTTGCTGTTGATCTTTATGAACTGTTTCATATATCTCAGAGTAAATTTCACAGCTCTTTTGGGCGAAGCTTATACTCAGGATGTAAAGAGCACTATTGAAAATACATCCGAGGAACCGATGTCTGAGCAGATGTCACAGTCTTTCTCGATGGGATTTAACCATGGTTATGTTGCATCATCAGAGGCTTTGGAGGAAGGCGAAGATGAAGAAGAATCTGAGTACAAGGCTCCGACGCTCGGTGATATGTTCTCAGGCGGAATGCTCTATGAAGAACCTGTATCTGCTTTGGCAGTCCTTAACCTTCGTTCCTCAACAGGTATTCTCTTAGTCAGTATCTTCGGTGTATTCCTCTTTGCTAACTGGCTCAGAGGCGGTCTTTCCAAGAATATCCTCAAGGGTAACGCCAACCGCTTCGTACCTTATTTCTCTAAGGTAATTACATTGTTCATATATACAGTTGCATTTAATGTATTCCAGGTACTCGTCACTGCTTTGTTTGTTGCGATGATGGGTAAGAATTTCGAACTGGGTCTTAATGCTGAGTTCTGGGGTTTCTTCGGCCTCAACACTTTGATGACATTTGCATTTGCATGCCTTGTAGTCATGATCACGACACTTTCAAAGAGCACGGCTCTCGGTATGGCTTTTGCGATCATCTGCGGAACAGGTGCGCTCCAGATGGTAATCGTGCTCCTTGAGCTCCTTATCAACCACGTTATCCTCGATAATGGCAAGGTCTCAATCGCAGAGCATCTCCTCAGTGGTATCGTTCAGAGCTATACACCTGATTCCCCGAAGAAAATGATCATTACAGCACTCGTAATGTCTGCGGTCTATCTTGTTGTATCGCTTGGAGTAGGAAGCTTTGTTTATCGTAAGCGTGATATACATTGATAAGGCTCTTAACATGAGATTTCGGATAGATAACTTAAACAAGTCGCTTTCGGCGACTTGTTTTTGTTGTTTCCAAAGGATAGACTTGTACTGTTCAGAAATATGAGGATGGGAAGTTATGTTTATAAACTATATTAAGATCCAGTTGATCAGATATTTTAAGGGAAGCAGTGAGATCCCGATCCTTTTGGCAGCATTGATCTGCGTCATATTTGCGTTGACATGCGGTTCATTAGGTTACTACGGGCTTTTCCAAAGCAATGCAATGATCGAGGGCGGTCAGACCATAGGACAGATCGTAACAACCAACCTGTCAGTCGGCTTTTTAACAGAGTTCATAATCGTTTCTTTCGGAGCATACAT
>CADCPU010000061.1 GCA_902803365.1 Oscillospiraceae bacterium | reverse complement strand
GCGAGACTCGAACTCGCGGCCTCTTGCTCCCGAAGCAAGCACTCTACCACCTGAGCCACACCCCGATGACCGTGATATTTTATATCAACGGTTCAAAAAAATCAATAAGCAGGAACACCATATCCGCAAATATCAGGATCGCCGACGTAAAGTTCGCGGTCATTACGGCATACGTCATTGACATTACCTTCGATCGTATGGATCCTTCCTGTTGCGTCTGTACCGACTACGATACCCGTGTGATCGATAACGCCGTTACCGTTCCAGTCGTAGAAGATGATATCTCCGCTCTTCGGACGATAGTTAGCCGTATCGGTGATCCACTCGCCTCTGGCTTCAAACCAGGCCTTGGCATCAAGACACCACTTGTACTTAGGAACGATGTCTTTCTGAATATAGCCGCACTGATCTGCGCACCAGCTTACAAAGCATGCACACCACTCGATCCTGTAGCCGTAACCGTACCATCTCCAGTATGGTTCACCGCCCTCCTGGCCGAGCTGTGTTTTCGCGATCGTGACCATAGGATGCTCTACGACACCCGATGTTGCCATTATCGCCTTGAACTCATCACAGGTAAGGAAGAAATCACGAACGTCCTTACGCGTGGATTCATTCTTGTTGAGCTTGTCCTTCCAGTTTGCCTTGCCGGCTTCGTCTGATTTACGACCCATGCAAGTGTTATAAAGGACTTCGATATATGAATCGTCGTTTAAATTCTTCGCCTTGAACTCATCGGACTCGAAGAACTCGTTTGCGACTTCCACAGGAGACATCTGGAACGTACCCATTATGAGCGTCCAGTAATCCATTCCGTCCTTGTCAGCCGCACGTTCCATTACGTCCGTGTAAAGACGCTGTGTGAAATTGGCGATATCGACATAAACGTCGCAAGGCTCGGTGGAATTGAAATATCCTCTGGTAATGCCGAAGTTCTCACAGATGTTCGTCCACTCAGGCGAGTCTACGAAGCACGCGAAAATGTATTTGCGCGTATGTGCGGTATCGTTCATAATGCCGTTCCAGAACGCGCCGCCTTCAGGGTCTTCCTGACGGTCGAAGAACGACTGATAGAGCATGTGGATAAACTCCGCATCAGTGTGGTTGGCATTTACATACTCATCACTAAAAACAAACAACAGTGCAACATCACAGCCTGTTATTTCCCTGCTGAGAAGCTGATCGGTCCAAAAGTCGAGTCCGGTCGGATCAGATTCTCTCTCAAGACACTTCGTGTAGAGTCTCTCGACAAAAGCCCTTACCTGCGCTCTCGTAGTAGGATCCGGAGTCGGAGTGACTGACGGAGCGACAGTTGGATAAAGAGTAGGATATCCTGTAGGCGTCGGTGTCGAAGTTGCCGTAGGCGTAGCATACGGATCGAAAGTCGGTACCGGACCCTGAGTAGGCGTTACCGTAGGTACAGGAGTTGCCGTAGGATCAGCCTTGGGTGACAGTGATGGGAACGGAGTTGCCGTAGGGATAAGATCATAATCCCAGTCTTCATCTCCGTAGATATAACCGTGATCCGTAAAGGAATTTAATTCCTCTGACTTCTCAGTTACAGTCGGCGTCGGTGCGGCAGTAGCCGTAGGTGCCGGTGTAGCCGTAGCTTCAGGTGCAGTAGTTGCTTCCGGAGCGGAAGTTACTTCAGGAGTCACGGATGGCTCAGGTGTAGCAGTAACTTCGGGAACAACAGTTGCCTCAGGCTCTGTTGCCTCCGGTTCATCAGTGATCTCCGGCTCTTCAGGCAGGGTCTCATCAGGCACTTCTTCCTCAGCGAGCTCTGTCTGAGCAGTTGCTTCGGTATCCTGCTGATCTTCGATGTCAGCACGGATGGTTTTCGCGCCCATAAAACTGAATGCCAATACCAATACGGCGATTACTGATAGAAATTGTTTGTGCTTTTTCATTTTTTACCTTCTCACTCGAGGTCATCATCCGAGTATCTGTCGGAAGATGAGTCGTAATTTGGAACCGGATTGAAAGCGCTTTCAACCCCGCTCGTGTTATTAGACGAATCATATTCCTCAGATGTTTCATCAATTTCAGCAGCCATGCTGCGTTTTTTAGCTTTTGCAAGGATCGAGAACACGATCGTGATAACAAGACCGCAAACGAATATCAATGCAAGGATCAAAATAAAATGATCGAGTACGTTGTTAATGAATGACATAACAACCTCGCTGAGCTCATCATCAAGATCGGATTCTTCTTTTGCTACCATGAAGAGTGCTTTGATGACTGCAACGATACCGATATTAACAACGGAACCGACGATCGTGGCAATACCTGTTGCCTTGATCGGGAGGAACTTGTTGCGGGAGATGATAAGTGCGATAACGAGGAGGATACCGCAAACAACGGCAGAACCGATGCAGTACATATCAAGGACCTTGAAAGTATCTTCATAATTGATATCAGCTTCATCAAGAAGTCCGCTCATCTCATCAACATAATCTTCAGAGATCTCAAAGAGTTCATCTTCGAAGTCTTCATACTGTTCTTTTGAAGCACCGAGATCTTTTACATATTCCTCAACATGATCTTCAAGGATATCTTCTAGTCTGTCATCATCGATCTTTGTATCGCCTTCGACGATAGCCTCGAGGCCCTCATCAAGTGCAAAATCAACGAAGTCTTCCTTAAACTCATCGTAATCGAATCCCGTATTTTCAAGGAATTCAGGTACGTTAACATCATCGACTTCGTCCATAATGTATTCCGTGACACCGCTCTTTTCGAGCATCTGCTTCCAGAAAGATACTCTGACGGCAGAGACTCTGAAAATGATAAATGCAAGAGAGCTCATGAGTAAGAGCATCGTAAGAATCATGTAAATAGTTCTGACAACGTTGGCTGAAGTTCTTTCTTTCATAAAACACCTCGAAATATTATTCACAATGTTTAGATGATATCACAATAATATTTTAAATTAAATTAAAGTATAATTACTGTTATGAATAAGACAGATTTCGGTAAAGGAAACATAACGCTGATAATATTGCGCCAGGCAATCCCGCTCATAATAGCGCAACTTGCCTCCCTGCTCTATAACATCGTTGACCGAATCTTCATTGGACACATCCCCGACATCGGTAAGAGCTCGCTCACGGGACTCGGAATCTGCTTCCCTGTCATCACGCTCATCTCCGCTTTTACACTGCTGTTCGGTATGGGCGGCACGCCACTGTTTTCGATCGCGAGGGGCTCGAAAAACGAAGGTGAAGCACGCGACATCATGACGCATTCCTTCGTTCTCCTTCTCGGAAGTTCCGTTATCATCACCGCATTATGCTACATCGTCATGCGCCCGCTCCTCTATGGCCTTGGCGCGAGCGACATCACGTACGGCTACGCGCACCAATACCTCATGATCTACCTGATCGGCACTCCGATCCTCATGACCGGCAGCGGAATGAACTACTATATCTCCGCGCAAGGCCGTCCTGCAACCGCCATGATCACGACGCTCGCAGGCGCAGTCATCAATACCGCACTCGACCCGATCTTCATCTTCGTGCTCGGTCTCGGCATCAAAGGCGCCGCGATCGCAACGATAATCTCGCAGCTCGTATCGCTTATCTGGGTTATGCTCTTTTTCGTACGCGGCAAAAGCGAGATCCCGCTGACACTCAAAGGCTTCCGATTCAAGTTCTCAACCGCCCGCAAGATCGCATCAGTCGGCATCACGAACTTCATCATGGAAGGCACCAACTGCGCGATCCAGGTCATCTGCAACAAATCACTCTCATACTACGGCGGCGACGACTACGTAACCGTAATGACTGTCATCAATTCCGTGCGCTCGATCCTTGGCCTCATCGTAACGGGGATCACCTCAGGCTCGCAGCCGGTCCTCGGCTTCAACTACGGCGCCGGCCGCTACGACCGCGTCCGCAAGGCGATCAAGACCAACACCCTCATGGGCGTCATCTACACTACCGCCGCCTGGGCACTGGTCTGGTTCTTCCCGGGCTTCTTCATCCGCATCTTCACCGATGACGCGAACATCCTCGCGATCGGCATCAAATACCTGCAGATCTACTTCATGGGCTATATGTTCATGTCCCTGCAGTTCTCGGGACAATCGACCTTCATGGCGCTCGCGAAAGTCCGATACGCGATCACTTTTTCGATCCTGCGCAAGATCATCATCGTCGTTCCACTCACGCTCATCCTGCCTCTGGTCCTCACAGACAGCATCAGCGGCATATTCTGGGCAGAACCTGTCTCCAACCTGCTCGGCGGCTCCGCAAGCTTCCTCACGATGTACTTCACCGTCTACCGCCGCCTCGCCCGCAAGGAATCTTCCGCTAAAACTTAACTTCTGTATCCGTTTTGGATACAGATTTTTTTTGCTCTGAATTTTTGTATCCATTTTGGATACAGAATTTTACTGATCAAAATTTGTGTATCCATTTTGAATACAGAATCTGTGGGCTCGAAAATTTTGTATCCGTTTTGGATACAGGAAGCTGCAGAGCATAGAAAAAGCGCCCCGCGGATGTGCGAGGCGCTTCTGTAGTTTCTAAAACTTGAGATCAGTTAGCGTGACGGATCTTCTTTTCGACTTCGTCAAGGAGCTTAGCTGCTGCGTCGTCTACTGAGAGGGTCTCGGAGCCTTCTGTGAAACGGCTGCTGACTGCAACAGTGTTGTTCTCGACTTCGTTGTCACCGATTACGAACCAGTAGATGATCTTGTCGAGACGAACCTGACGGATCTTCTTACCGATCTTCTCGCTTCTGTCGTCGACTTCTGCACGGAGGCCCTTAGCGCGGAGTGCGTCGCGGATCTCGAATGCCTTGTCGAGCTGCTTATCGGAGATAGGAAGGATCCTAACCTGCTCAGGTGCCATCCAGAGAGGCAGGCAGCCTGCGTACTTCTCAATAAGGTATGCAAGAGTACGCTCATAGCAACCGAGGCTCGTTCTGTGGATGATGTAAGGGTTCTTCTTGGAACCGTCTACATCAACATATTCCATACCGAAGCGCTGTGCGAGGAGCATATCGATCTGGATCGTAACAAGAGTATCTTCCTTGCCGTAAACGTTCTTGTACTGGATATCGAGCTTAGGTCCGTAGAAAGCAGCCTCATCGATACCGACAGTGTACTCTACACCGAGGTGGTCAAGGATCTTGGCCATCGTAGCCTGAGCCTCTTCCCACTGCTCTTTCGTACCTTCGTACTTGTTCTTCGGATTAGCAGGATCCCACTGCGAGAAGCGGAACGTACAATCCTCAAGAAGGCCGACAGTATCAAGACAATACTTGGCGAGCTCGAGACAGCCCTTGAACTCTTCTTCGAGTTGCTCAGGACGGAGGATGTAGTGGCCCTCGGAGATCGTGAACTGACGTACGCGGATGAGGCCGTGCATCTCGCCGCTGTCCTCATTACGGAAGAGCGTTGATGTCTCGGTCAGACGCATAGGAAGATCACGGTAGGATCTCTGACGGTTCAGGAATACCTGATACTGGAACGGACAGGTCATAGGACGAAGAGCGAAGCACTCCTTTTCCTCATCCATAGGATCACCGAGAACGAACATGCCGTCGAGGTAATGATCCCAGTGTCCGGAGATCTTATAGAGGTCACGCTTAGCCATGAAAGGTGTCTTCGTGAGCTGGCAGCCGCGCTCTGCTTCAATATCCTCTACCCAACGCTGGAGGAGCTGAACTACCTTAGCGCCCTTAGGAAGAAGGATCGGCAAGCCCTGGCCGATGTAATCTACAGTCGTGAAGTATTCGAGTTCGCGGCCGAGCTTGTTGTGGTCGCGCTTCTTTGCTTCTTCGAGCTTTGTGAGGTATTCGTTGAGCATATCCTTGTTCGGGAATGCAGTTCCGTAGATACGCTGGAGGCTCTCACGGTTGGAATCGCCTCTCCAGTAAGATGCGGAAGTTGAGATAAGCTTGAAAGCCTTGATCTCGCCGGTGGACTCGATATGAGGACCTGCACAGAGGTCTACAAAGTCGCCCTGCTTGTAGAATGAGATAACTGCGTCCTCAGGAAGGTCGTTGATGAGCTCAACCTTGAATGGCTCATTGCGCTCCTGCATGAACTTTACAGCCTCTTCGCGAGGAAGTTCGAATCTCTCGAGCTTCAAGTTCTCCTTGATGATCTTCTTCATCTCTGCTTCTATGTTCTTCAAATCCTCGGACGAGAAAGTACCCTCGTGCTGGAAATCATAATAGAAACCGTCCTCGATCGCAGGACCGATGGTAAGCTTGGTATCAGGCCAAAGTCTCTTTACTGCCTGCGCCATAACGTGCGCAGTGGTGTGTCTGTACATCTTTCTTTGTACTTCATCATTAAAATCTACCATTTTCTTACCTCCTTATTTATAGTGTGGTAGTTTTCCGGCACGGCATTTCAAAGCAAAAAAAACGCCATGCCCCAAACATTGGGATGCATGGTTGCACGGTTCCACCCAAATTGCGCACCGATCGATGCGCCACTCATTACGCCTTAACGCGGCAACACGGCGAAGGTTACTCCGAAGATTTACCCCTGCAGCTCAAAGGTTGTATACATGCGGGACTTTTCAACGAAGCTTGCAGCCGGTGACTTCGATTCTCTGGATGACGTTTTCCGCAGGCACGTGTCCTTATCATCGCTTTTGGGTTAGTTTACTCTAATTTCAGTTTTGTGGCAAGGGGCTTTTTATAAGTCTTCGAAAAAAACACGGCATCCCACCCGAGATACCGTGTCTGTTTAACTCATATTGTCTTTATTCCCGCTACCATTCTTACGAAGCGCTCGAAAGGACGTTTGATCTTAACGTACCATATCTCCTTTTTCGAGAACGGCTCGACCAGGATCGACGTGACGCCTGCAAGATTACCTGCCATAACGTCGGTAAAGATCTGGTCGCCTATCATGACAGCCTTTTCGCGGCCTACACCCATCAGAGCGAGCGCGCGGTTGACGCCGTCAGTGCGGGGCTTGTTGGCACAGGTCACGCACGGGATATCAAGGAGCTTGGCGATATTGGCCGATCTGGCGCTCTTGGCATTGGAGACAAGGCAGATCGCAAAACCGCGGGAACGGAGATCAGCTACGATATTGCGGCTGAAGTCGTTCGGCTCCCAGGTCCTGTCGGGACCGAGTGTATTGTCGTAATCCAGGAGCATCGTGCTCTTGCCTGCTTTGAGGAGTTCGTCAAACGGAATGTCGTCAAAGCGTGCGTAGCATGCGCTCGGGATCATTGCTTTAAAGATATTAGGCATCTATAAGCTCCGATCAGATCTTGAAGAGCTCTTTGTAGAGAGCACGTACTGCGTATGAGCAGTAAGCCTCGGACACACCGAACATCATGGAGATCTCGGAAGCACCCTGGTTAACGATACGGAGGTTGATACCTGCAGAAGAAAGGCTTGCTGCAGCACGAGCCATGATACCGACGGAATTAGCCATTGCCTCACCGACGATCATAACGATAGCAAGATCGCGCTCAACGTTAACGCTTCTTACGCCGAGTTCCTTCTTCAAACGGTCGATGATGACCGCTTCCTTTTCCTCCGTGAAGTTCTTCTTACGGACAACAATGGACACGGAATCGATTCCCGAAGGGATATGCTCTACGGAGATACCCTCCTCAGCGAGGATCCTTACGAGGTTCATGAGGAAGCCTACTTCCTTGTTCATGAGATACTTATGAACTGTGATCGTTGCAAAGCCCTTCTCACCTGCGATACCTGTTACGAGTGAATCGTAATGAGTACGCTTAGCTACGATCTTTGTACCCTTAGCGGAAGGATTGTTCGTGTTCTTGATATGTACAGGGATGCCGCGAACGAATACAGGATAGAGAGCTTCTTCGTGAAGTACGGAGAAACCTGCATATGCAAGCTCACGCATCTCATCATATGTGATCTCTGTGATCGGGAAAGGATTCTTAACGATCTCAGGGTTTACGGCATAAACGTTATCAACGTCTGTCCAGTTCTCGTATACATCTGCACCAACGGCACCTGCGAGGATGGAACCCGTGATATCGGAACCGCCTCTGGAGAATGTGATGATCTCGCCCTCCTTGGAATAGCCGTAGAAACCAGGGAAAATGCAAAGTTCCTTGGAATCCTTAAGTGAGCTCAGGTTATCGTAAGACTCATCGAGGATGACAGCCTTGCCGAGAGCGTTGTGCTCGAGGAAAAGACCGCACTCCTTAGGGTTGCAATACTTAGCCGGATGTCCGACGGAATTAAGATATCTTGCAACGAGTCTTGCATTGGAATCCTCACCCATAGCCTTTACGGAGTCGAGGTACTTAACATCGTCTGTGTAGTCAGCGCCTGCTACAGCACGGAGAGTGTTTTCGATCTCAGGGATAACATCCTCGATCTCGAGGGACTTTGCGATGTCCTTGAATCTGTCGATAACAGCCTTGATCTCTTTCTCGTAGGAATTGCCTGCAAGTCTGGCCTTTGCAACTGCGATGAGGAGGTCTGTAACCTTGATATCCTCGCGGTTTCTCTTACCCGGAGCAGATACTACTACTATTCTTCTTTCCTCGTCAGCGAAAATGATATCGCAGACCTTCTTGATCTGAAATGCGTCAGCAAGTGACGATCCACCAAATTTTGCAACCTTCATATTAACACCTCATTAAATGATATATTTATTTACTTTATTACTCTGCGCCGTCAGCCTGCCATTCAGCTACACCGGACTCACCAGGGATAGTCTCGATAACAGGAGCAGTGTTCTCCGTTTCATCAGGAGTTGCCGGAGCCGGATCAGCCATAGCTTCTGCAGGTGCAGCAGTCGTAGCCTCAGTTGTAGCTTCCGTAGCAGCAGTCGTTGCTTCTGTTGCAGCTGTTGTAGCGGCTGTAGTTGCCTCAGTAGCAGCTGTTGTTGCAGCAGTTGTCGTTGTCTCTTCTTCGACATCGATATCCTCATCGATGATCGCTTCTGTTGTCGTAGCCTCAGTCTCTTCAACTGCCTCTGTCTCTTCCATGGTCTCCTCAGGGAGAGTATCTTCAGGCTCAACAGGGATCTCTGTTGTAAGGAGATCATTAAGAACGAATCCTTCTGTACCGTCAGCTGTTACAACTGCGCTGAACTTGTCACCCTGGGACTTGCAGGTTACAGGATCGCCCTTCTGAAGAGTAGCGACGATAGCTGAATCTGCGGATTCCTCAGCGTAAACTGCAACGTTATCATTAACGGAATAAAGAACCGTGGATTCCTCTGCCGTATTCTCTGTCTGCGAGCTCTTTCCAAAGCCTTCGATAAGGTGTGCCGCATTAAAGATGCAGTACATTGCACCGTATCCGATTCCCGCAAAGAGAATGAGGATAAGTATAGGTACGATTATATTAGACGCCTTCCTCTTCACTTCTTTTTTCTCCTTTTTGCTCTTATTCTTAACCTTGTCGGCCTTTATGCTGCCGGCATTGAACATGGTTGTTTCCTTAGAATCGACATCATCTGCATCAAAAGCATCAGGCGTAAATTTCTTTGTGCCATCTTCTTCCTCGAACGCAGATGCCTTCGAAGCGGCCTTTGCCTTTGCCTTCTTTGCAGCAGCTTCACGCTCAGCCGCAAAATCGGTATAACCGCTGTCTTCAGTCTTCTTAGGCTCGTCCTTAGGCATTACCGTATGACCCGGATCGCCGCTGATCACTGCATCGCCCGGAAGAAGGAATACAGACTCGATCTTCATAACGATGGCAGTCATACCGGACTTGACTTCCTGATTAAATGCAGCGCTTACGAGTTCCTTACACTTGATCTCCGTTGTAGACGGCTTAACAAGGATCTGGTTACGAAGCTGTGCTGAGAGTTTTTTCGAAAAACCGATACCGAGCATGCAGATCTCATCGTCATCCTTAAGCTTAAGGTGGACCTTTGTATCTGCCTGGACCTGACCGTCCTGCGGCATCTTTCCGAGATACTGGGTAAGCGTCATGTTCTCAGGGTGATTCTTCTCCTGCTCAGCGGAGATAACGCCCATCTGAACGTATCTGTGAGCCATCGTCTGCTCTTCTGTAAGAGAGAAGATCTTGCCGTCGCGGATGAGGACCGCGCGCGTATTTCCGACCTGGATAACGCGAAGGATGTCACCCTCGATAACAACGAGCGTCATGGATGTCTTGAGCGGAGTGCCGCCCTTGGTAACTACGAAGTTACATACCTTGACGTTCAGTGTGTTGATCACCTGATTAGCAAAAGAATCGAAGTCGAGCACGGAATTCTGTGAGACTTCCGCGACGATCTTTTCGAGCTCTTTATTTAATTCTATATTAAGAAATGCAGCAAGGTTATCCGGGCCCTGTGTCGAAAACAATGCGCAGATCTGGATCGGCGATGTCGACGTAGCCGTACGGATAAATTCGGATACGAACTCTTCCTTGTGTCTGTAGAGCGTGTAGAAGAATACATTCTCCTGCGGCTCGTTAGGTATAAGATTAGTCTCACATATACATGTAGAAATCGTCTTACTCATAAATCAGTTCCCCTCCCAAATAAAGGCATGAAGCCTCTGTACCTGTGTTTCCATATCGACGATCATCATCCACGGATTCTGCTGAACCGTGTAAAGATCATCCTCAGGCACACGATATTCTGACATGTTATCAGCTCCTGATGCCCCGTTGAAGCCGATCCTCGCGATATCGAGTGACTGCATATTTGTCTCAAACATTCCGGCCGAATCTTCAAGAGCCGCCATCTGCTGCAGATAATTCATCTGCTTAATCTTCGTGATCATGGCAGTTGCAACAACTCTCTGTCTCGACGTACGGACAAAGTCGGAATCCAGATATCTGATCCTGCTCCAGCCGATGGCCTGAACGCCGCAAAGACGCTGCATACCGCTTCCTTCGATAAGCGGAGCCGGATTATTAACGAGCTGGTTCATCTCGTTAATAGCGGAATTTGCATATGTCACTTCTTCAGGAGCGACATCGATATCGATTCCGCCAACAAGGTCAATGATATCGGAAGCGGAACCAAAGTCAAGCATTATAAATCTCTGGATATCAAGATCGAAATTAATATTGATCGTATTGATCATCAGACCGACACCGCCGTATGCATATGCGTGAGTGAGCTTATCGAGATTTGAAGACATGGTCTCTCTTGTATCTCCGATATGAACACCTGTATCACGCATGAGCGAGATAAGCTTGACCGTGTCCTTTTTCTTATTTACCGACATAACGATCATAGCGTCCGAACGACACTTATAATCATCGGTTCCTCTAGAATCAACACCGAAAATCAGGATATTCTCAACATCCCTGTCCTTCTGGGGCACTTCAATAATAGGATGATTAGGATCTACATAGACCCTCGTATGACCGCCATCGGCCCAAGACGAGCTGACATCTCCCCCTGTCAGACTGCTGTCTCCCGTGAGCTCGAGCGTCTCATACTCTTCCTCAGACACTACAGGTGTCATAACATACCTGAAGCCGCCCAATATCTTAAAAACATATAATGTGCATCCGATCGCGAGACCGAGCAATGCACAAAAAATCCTTACTACAACCTGTTTAAACGATGTTTTTTTCTTAACTTCGTATTTGTTGTCAGACATTAATCTTCTCCTCGTCAAGAAATAAAACACAGATATATTATATCAATTGTGGCAAAAACACAAATTGGGTTG
>CADCPU010000060.1 GCA_902803365.1 Oscillospiraceae bacterium | reverse complement strand
TGTCGACAAGGCAGACGAATGGGCTAACGGCGAAGACAAAGCAAAAGAGACCAACGAAGAGAACAAGACCGAAGGCTGATCAGAACAGATCGAGCATACTGTCGAGATAAACCTCTTCCCTGACCTTAAGCTGATACTCAGGCTTGGTCATATAATAGAGCAGGAACTCCAAGGCCACCGCGCTGCCAAGCCCGCGCCCTTCGATCTTGAAGTTACTGAAACCGTCAGGAATATAACGATCCCGAATGTCATCGATCCCGATGAAGCCGGGATTTTTCATCGCCGCAGAAAACCTATAACCCTTGGACGCATCAGGCGAGACGCAGATATGATCCGCGCAGTCTTCCCCCAGGCTCTTGCGACTGACATTCTCGTAACACTTCTTTCTGTCATAGCAGCCAAACCAGCAGCATTCGTTACAGAGAAATTCGACCTTCTGCTTCTGCCCGTCCGTAAGCGCACTCAATCTCGCATCCTTATTAAGCCTGAAATCCGGCACGACAAAACGATAGTCCTCGCGATCGAGCTCGGCCTTAAGGTCGCCGAATTCCGTCAGCACCTTCGTAGTGGAAGACACAAAATAAAACCCGGGATAGTTCTCTTTGATATATTCCAGCAGCAAGTCGGAATAAATAACGATGCCGTTTTCGACCGCACCGTGCTCGAAAAGCCTGCACAGCGCATTACATCTTTTGTCCGTAAGATGCTCCTCACGCAGAAGTGAATTACTGAAAGTCAATCGCGCGGAGATACCGTATTCATTCATGAGAGACGCAACATCCCCGGGATCAGCCTCGCCGAATCCGACGCGACCGCCGCCCCACAGACAATCGTGCGGAGCACCGTATATCGAACCTATCTCACACCAGTCGTAGAAATACTCCCTATGCTCCCTGTAAAGAGGCAGAAAGACCTTGTAGAGATCATAAAATTCGAATAGTCCCGGAAGATGATAGAAAGCCGTCATCGTGCTGCCCCTTTGCGTGCGTTTTTATACCCATTTTAGCAGATAAGCGTATTCATCAAACCACTCAGGCACATATGTATACTTGAGAACAGCCTCGCCACGCATAGTGTGCTCGGCAACAAAATCCCAAAGCCACTTTGCTGCCTTCTTGCGACTGCGGCATTCCGAAGTACGCTCATCCGCGAGGAAGTCCTTAATAAACTTACTTCTCGCTCTGACAAGCGATATGAATCTTACTATACCGATAATAACCCCGATCAATCCCGCGAGCACAAAAAGCCCCGACAATACCAAAAGTGGAACCAGCATATTACCCAGCCCGTCTTTACCGAAGTACCATATACCCGCAAAAACGACCACGAAGATGAGCATTATTATGAATGCCGGGAGCATGAACCATAATACGGGTTCAAGCCAGTCAGCCCTGTGAATACTATAAATGTATGTATGCTCTGCTCTAGTAGCATTAGTCCTGTACATACGATGCAATGAATGAAACTGCTGATAATAAAGGTAATGAAGTTTCATCCCGGCTTCCTTGGAAGACAAAGGGACTTCATTTTCTAATTCTTTACTCATAAACCAAACTCCTTACAACACATACCTCATTTATAGACTGCATTATATCGCATACCCGATTCGAAAGAATATCACAATAAGAACAAAATACGGTTTCATATTTTGACTCCCTACCGCTACATCCAAGAGCACAAAGCCCGCTTATATCCAAGAAACAGATCCGAGTGTCGAGGCGTCAAGGTTGCCTTCGGCACCGCTTTGCGGCTTCGACCTTGACGCACTCGCCGCGGATCTGTAAAAGGCAGTCAAGCGGGCTTTGTATCTTGTGATGCTGAAGCCGCAGCGCTCTCTGAAAAATGGCGACCCTGGGACGCAAACCCGAAATCACGGATTTCAAAATGACTGCCTTAGGGCGCCAAATGTTTTTGCATAAAAACGAAATGACTTCCCTGGGGCGCCAAAACAAAACCGCGCCTAACAAAAAGACTGCCCGATCCCCAGAGCAGTCTTTCTGCGTTTGCCTCGGAAGGCTCACTTCTATGTATCTGTTCCCGAAAATGTTCGTTACCAGTAAATGGTGAGGTATCTCTTGTTTCCAATGCGGGTCGGATTACCCCAGACGTCGTTTTCGTATTCATCGGTAGTCTCGGTCGTCTCGCCGTTTTCGACGCGGGTCGTCGTTCGGCTGAGCGTAAAGCCGTTAGAGTCGTACTCGTAGCTCTTTGTCACGGACTTGTGGTTGACCTCTTCACCGTCGAGGTTCGTGATCGAGGTGTCGTCGCAGGTAACCAGGAGGAGACCCGAGTCATCATAAGTATTCGTGGTCACGGTAGTCCAGACGGTGTCATCGGATGAGTATTCGATCTTGGTACTTCTCACGAGAAGTCCGTCAGCGTACTCGTTATGAACCTCCTGCACGAGATCGCGGTCGTTGCCTCTGTACCTCATGGAGTCGATCTGGTTGCCGTCGGCATCATAAGCGTGCTCAAATATGGTCTGCAGCTCACCGTCGGCATCCGTGCTCGTTACCACTACTCCGTTACCGTTGGCATCAAGTTCATATGCAAGATGAGAGTACAAGGATCCGTCGGAGTTATATACATCGGCTGCGATGATATGTCCTTCAGAATCAAATTCCTGAGTTGTAACAAGGCCGTCCACACAATAATATATCAGTCTTCCGTCCTCGTTGAACTTCTCATTAAGCTCCCAGGATCCGTCCTCAGACAGCTTGTAACGCTCTTTTCTGATACCTGTGGAGGATTCGACATCGGTCTCGGTCGGAAAGGACTCTGCGACAACATCAAATCCATCAGATGTCTCGGCCGGTTCTGTAACATCAGTCTGAGCAACGTCTGTCTGATCTGCGTCAGAGGACTCAAAGATGGACTCGATATCGTCCGTTACTTCCGTCGTCTCGATCGCTTCAGGCTCCGGTGCTTCGGTCCTGCTGTTTCTTACTACGTGTACTACTCCTGCAGTTGTTCCGCCTGCGAGGGCGAGTGCTGCAGCTCCGATCAATATTTTCTTAAACATAATTCCCGTCACTTTCTTCGAGGCAACCGCTGTTGCCTTGATCGCTGTTTTAGAAGCAGCACCGTGCGGCACTGCAGGTTTAGATGCGGGAAGGGTTTTAAGGGCAAGAGGCATGGGCTTGAGCGGCACCTGTTCCGCCTCTTTTACAAAGAGCTTCGTCAAGAATGGTATAGCCATACCGAACAACTTGTCATTATTTTCTTTTTCATATCTTTCGACCTCCTTCTTGATCTTTTTCCTGGCAAAGTTCAAGCGAGACAGGACCGTACCCTGGGGGACGTTCATTGATTCTGAGATCTCCCCTGTCGTCAATCCGTTGAAGTAGAACAGGATCAACGTCAGCCTGACATCTTCGGAAAGAGAGTCTTGGATAATGTTCATGAGTATCTTGCGTTTCTCGTCCGATTCGACTATAGAGTCAGGCAGAAAATCTTCAGGCACGGTCTCGGCGTTATCGAAAAACTCTTCGTCGTCAACGATAGTGGTCTTGTCGCGTGTTATGCGGTTCAGACACTTGTTGGCTGCGATCTTCTTGATCCACGGAAGGAACTTGTCCTTGTCCTGCAAAGAATCGTAGGACTTGTAAGCTGTGATGAAGGTATCCTGTACGATATCCTCAGCCTCTTCCTTGTTCTTCACGAAAGACATGGCCGTCCAATACACGGAGCGGTAAGATTCGTTATAGAGTTTTTCGAATTCCGATTCTGTCATTATTGCCTCCTTTATTTCCGCATCTGACCATTAGACACGTTAAGCAACAAAATTATTCGATACTTTTTGAAATTTTTTCAAAAAAATTTTCCGAAGGGCTCAAAGATGCTGTCAGAAGCCCTTTTGCTTCAGTTCGATCGCTACATTTCTGTAGAAATCAGTTATGTCGGATATGCCGTCACCTTGTTTTCGCGAAAAAGGACGGCGCCTCATGTCGATCGAATCGCAATGCGAGATGCCGCGGTTGGTCACGCTGCTGAATTGTCCCCTGAAATCGCCCCACTTCACGGATTCGGGTGTGAGAAGGCCGTCGTTCTCGCCTTCGACCATGCGCACGACGAGGTTGGAAAACCAGAGGAACATGTCGCTAGTGACCTTTTTGCAGGTGAACGCATAGCTCTGATAATAGATGTCGGGATCATCGGGATTGGCGAGGTTGAACTCGCGGGCCGCGGATGTCCTGAAGCACTTGACCGCATCATAGGTATGCGGATCGCGGTCACCAAGGATCTTAAACCAGATATCCGTCATGAAAGCAGCGGAGCGCACCATGAAATCAGGAAGCTTCAGGAGCTTATCGACCGTGTGCGAGCCGTTGTGCGGAGTCTGGATAGTCGTGACCGAAGCGATAAGATCGTTGATCTTGAGGGTCGAGATCGCGTAGCGGATATCAAGTCCGCCCTTGCTGTGGGCGATGACATTGAACTTCTCGATATGCTCCTCGGCCGCGATCTTCCTGATCCTCTCCGCGAGGAAGGCTGCGTTGCTCTCGATCGAGCCGTTACTGTCCTGATTACCGTAATAGACTGTTGCGCCCTCGCTCTCAAGAACTGCGGGGATCCTGCCCCAGTAATTCAAATGGTCGCGGTCGCGAAAGCCCATGCCGTGAACGAGCAGGAGCGGATATCTGAATTTGTCTTCTGTCGTATTCTGCAACATATTGATCTCCGACAATAAAATAATATATATCTTATACCAATTTATCCCAAAGAGAAAAACCCCCTGCGAAAACGAATCTTCGTAGGAGGTTCTCTGTTTTATATAATATAAGGAAGATAAAACAGCTGGTTTATTTTGTTGCTATATCCTTTGCTACAGCACTGATGCAGTGGATATCTCCGGATGCGTCTGCGGCGATAGCAAGCGGTGAAGAAAGGTCACCGTTTACACCATTGGAATCGTATGTCGTAAATTCAATGATGAGCTTGTTCGGATTGGACGGGTCGATCGTGACTGTCTTGTTTCCGACGTCTGCGCCGTACATATATCTTGCGATAGGAGCATCAAACTCGAGTTCGATCTTACCGCCTGTGATCTGAGCGCCATTAACGTTATTCAGTGTAAAGTAGAGCGTGTAAACATTCTCACTCGTCGTATGATCCTTGTAACCCTCTGACTGAACGGAACCTGCAGTTACAGTAAAGGCCTCATTTACTGAAGTCGACTTAGGAGCAACTGTAGGAGTAGGTGTTACCTTTACCGTAGGAGCTGCTGTAGGAGCTGCCGTAGGGGTAGGAGTTACCTTGATCTTAGGTGCAACTGTTGGAGTAGGTGTTACCTTTACCGTAGGAGCAACTGTAGGAGTAGGAGTTACCTTGACCTCAGGAGCTGCTTCAGGTGCAACCGTAGGGGTAGGTGTTACCTTATATTCTGATACGGCTGCAGGTGCCGAGAGGATCTCGATATATTTATACTGGCTTGTGCCCTTATAGTTACCTTCACCCTTATACTGGCCGTTACCTGTATATGTCAGAGTATGTTCGATGCGGCCGTTACCGAGATCCTTTGTCTTTTCGGTAACTTTGTACTGCTGTCCGGCCTTAAGTGTGAGCCAGTCCAATGTGTCGATCTGGATATCAGGCTTCACGCCTTCAGGATATTCCTTAGAAAGTCTTTCCTTATCGAACGGCTTTGTACCGATATAGAACTTGGCACCTGTGTACTTTCCGTCCTTAAAGACCTTTACCTCACGATAGATTCCTGTGGAAGGTGCCTTTTTCATGGCATTTGAGGAATCGGCAAACTCTGCATAGATCTTTACGTTTCCCTTTGGCATATAGAAACCGAAGGAATCTTCACCGTCGTAATATGAGACTTCCTTGCCGTCTGCTTCTACTCTTACCTGCTTGAGATAGTATCCGTTATCAGGTGAGACCTTAAACTCGACATACTTGCCGGATTTTGCGGATGTTATCTCCTTCTTGCCGTTGCTGCCGTATTCCGTAACGCTGATCTTACCGTTTGTAATGTACTTATCATATGAGATGGTGTACTTAGTGCTTGAATTGGAAGGCTTGGTCGTCGGAGTAGGAGTTACCTTAGCTACGGTATTCTGGTCATATGTGTACTTCCATGTGCCCTTATAGATACCCTCGCCCTGATATGAACCGTTACCGGTAAAAGTCAGTTCGTGGCGGATCTTTCCGCTGCCGAGATCAGTAGTCTTGTCGGATACTTTGTACTGCTGACCTTCCATGAGAGTGATATAGTCGCTTGTCTCGATCTGAAGTTCAGGATATATGTTTACATCATATTCGGTCTTGAGGACTGACTTGTCAAAAGGAAGCTGATCGATATATAAAGTTCCTGTCTTCTTTCCGTTCTTGTAGATCGGTACCTCACGATAGAGGATATCGGAAGGAGCCTTCTTCTTTGCATTCGCAGTGCTTGCGAACTGAGCGGAAACGGTTACGTTTCCTTTTGGCATGTAAAAACCGAAGGAATCGTTGGCGTTATACCATGTGACTTCCTTGTCGCCTGCATCTACCGTAACCCTCTTAAGGTAGTAACCGTCGTCACAGCTGATGTTGAACTCGACATACTTTCCTGCCTTGGCGGATGTAAGCTTCTTCTGACCGTTGCTGCCGTATTCGGTCACACTGATCTTGCCGTTAGAGCATTCCGAGCATGTGATCGAATACTTTTTGGACTGGCTGCTGTCAACTACACTTGCTCTGAGGGTGGTCATGTTCGCACCGCCGATGAACTGTGTACCGAAACCGCCGGCTACGAATGCCAATGCGATAGATGCACTTGCTACTTTCTTCAATACATTCTTTTCCATTTTTATGTCCTCTTTTCGAAAAATGTTTGTATATCCCAACAGAATCCCTCCTGCGAATCACTGCAGAAGGTCATCTGCTGATAATAACTCTTGGGAGACTGGGCTTAATTATTTCTTTGTTACGCTTACGACCTTGGCGCTTGTACAGTGAAGATCGCCTGTTGTATCTGCAGCGATCGCGAGATTGGAGGAGAGACTGTAGTCTGCGCCGTTAGGGTCATAAGTCGTAAACTCAATGATAACTTTGTTAGGGTTGGAAGGATCGATCGATACCTTCTTATTTCCGATGTCGGCACCGTAAATATAGTTTGTAACCGGTGCATCAAACTCGAGCTCGATCTTTGCGGCGGTGAACTTGATCTTGTTATTATCATTCATCGTAAAGTCGAGACAGAAAACGGTCTTGCCGGATGCATAATCCGTGTAACCCTGATTCTTTGCCTTACCTGCAGTAACCGTAAAGTCATCGTTTGCTGAAGGCTTTGGTGTTGCAGTAGGCTTAGGTGTTGCAGTAGGTGTAGCAGGCGCAGTTGTCGGCGCAGGTGTAGCTGTTACCTTAGGTGCAGATGTAGGAGTTGCAACAGGAGCCTGTGTCGGAGTTGTTACAGGCTTATCGGTCTCAGGATTGATATGAACCATATATTTCGTCTCAAAGGAACCCTTGTAGATACCTTCACCCTTGTACTGGCCCTTACCGGTGATCGTCAAAGTATGATCGAGGTATGCGCCCTGAGCTTTTAATGAAGTATCCTTGAAGGTGAGCTGCTTACCCTCAGTAAGTTCTATGCCGTCAGCTGTCTTGATCTTAAGAACAGGTTTTTCACCCCACTGGAATTCTCCGATTGATGAAGGCTCTTCAACACTAACGGTTACATAAAGCTTGTTACCTGTTTTCTTGCCGTCCTTATATTCCCATACCTCACGATAGAGACCGTACTTTGGCTTTGTCGTGCTTGCTTTTGATGTCTTTTCAAAGCTGTATGTTACATTGATATCGCTTTCAGGCATATAGAATCCGAAAGAATCCGCATCGTCATACCATTCGACCTTCAGATCAGTGCTCGGATCTTTTCTTGAAGTTACCTCAACACTCTTAAGATAGTAGCCGTCATCCGGACTAACCGTAAGTTCAACATATTGTCCGGCCTTTGACAACAACTGAGCCTTAGCACCGTTAGATCCGTATTCCGTAACACTTACCGTACCATGGGAAACATTATTGGCACAGCTGATCTTATATTGTTTATTGCCCGGAACAGGTGTAACCGTAACCTTAGGAGCAGTCGTAGGAGTAGGTGTTGCTGTCGGCTTAGGTGTTGCAGTAGGATTGGAAGTAATAGCAGGCTTTCCTGTTGGAGCAGGTGTAGTTGTTACATCACCTGTCAATGCGCCGATATGCTGAAGATAAGTAACCTTCTGCTCTCCCTTGATCGGGTTGGCAAGATATTCAACGTATCCCCTGTCATTAGCCTTCGGTTCGCCGGTTCCCGTAAAGGTCATAGTGTGCTTAACACCTTCGGAAGCTTTCTCCGAAGTTGATGTAACAGTGAAATCTCTGTCTTTGACATATTTCAAGCCGTTTTTGGATATTACAGTGTATGAAGGAGCCGTCCATGTATCGAATGTGTCCTTAACTCCCCTAACTTCTACAGGGATATAGAGTCTGTCGGAAGTTCTGACACCGTTCTTAAATACAGGCACTTCAGCATACATCATGTTGTCAGGTTTCTTATCTGCACCGTCAGGGATCTTTGCAAAGATAGGAGTAAGATTTACGTTTCCTTCAGGCATCTTAAAACCGAGAGAAGTCGTATCATCATAGTACCACTGGATCTTTGCCTCTGTGTCTGTATTGTATTTCATTCCGCTCAGATAATAACCTGAATCAGGATATACCTTGATGTCTACCTTGTTTCCGGCCTGTCTGCCTGATGCCTCTGTATCGGTACCCTGCTTATATGCTTTGATCTTACCTCCTGTTGCCGTATTGATCGAGATCGAAAAGCTCTCAGCTGCTGCAGCGTTTTCGATAACATCTGCTCTGAGGTTCGGCTTATGCAAAACGTGATTTCTGTAATTGATTCCGCTGATACCGATGACAAGTGCGATAGTACCTGTCATGATCTTCTTTGCTGTATTCTTTTTCATGAGATTTCCTCCGTAATTTTCGAAAAATGTGCCCTTGTCAACAGAGTCCCTCCTGCAGGTATTTGCAGGAGGTGATCTGCTGATAATAACTCTTGGGAGACTTGGGCTGATCTGTTATTTGCTTACGCTTACGACCTTGGCGCTCGTACAATTAATATCGCCTTTTGCGTCTGCCGAAAATGAGATGGTAGACGAGAGGCCGGTTGTTACGCCGTTAGAGTCATAAGTCGTAAATTCGATAATGAGCTTGTTAGGGTTGGACGGATCGATCGTGACCATCTTGTTTCCGATGTCTGCACCGTACATAAAGCTTGCGATCGGAGCATCAAATTCAAGTTCGAGCTTGCCGCCCTTGATCTTAACGCCGCCTGCGTTGTTCAAAGTAAAATCGATGCAGTATACGTTCTTGCCGGTAGCATAATCCGTATAGCCCTGGGACTTCGCTGTTCCTGTCGTGACTGTAAGGTCATCGCCTGCAACAGGCTTGGTCGCAGGTGCTGTTGTTACAGTCGGCGCAGGTGTGACCGTTCCCTCAGGAACAGTTGTAGGTGTTTTATCAGACGAACACTCCTCTGTATATGTGATAACTGTCTGACCTTTATAGATACCTTCTCCTCTGAACTGTCCGAGGCCCTTTATTGTAACTGTATGCTTGATCTGACCATTACTCAGAACTTCTGTCTTATCTGTAAGACCGACCTGCTTATCTATTGTCACACCAACATAGTTGTCTATATCATCAAAAATGAATGTCGGTGTCTGTCCTGCTGGAAGAACTCCGTTATCAGGGATATTGCTCTTGACAGAGATCGGAAGATAGAATTTCTTACCCGTCTTCTTGCCGTCTTTATATTCCCAGACCTCACGATACAGACCGTTTGAAGGCTTCGTCTTATCGGCCTTGGACAACTCTAAAAATGTCCGACCGACATAGACATTGTTCTTCGGCATATAGAATCCGAATGAATCAGAATCATCATAGTACTCAACTTCACAAGAGCCGGCATTAACATTTACGGCGGACAGGAAATATCCGTCATCAGGGGATATGTTAAACTCCAGATAACCTCCTGCTCTGCATGAAGTCTTGTCCTTCGTTCCGTTGCTGCCGTATTCTGTTACACTGAACTTACCGTTTTCGATGCTCTGCGACCACTCGATCTTATATCGATCCTCATCAGGGATGGGAGAGAAAACGGCCTCAAAGACAACATCACGATCAAGCATTAAGTATCTGAATGTATTTCCCGGATTGAAAGACTTGGTATCGGAACCGCTCTCGATCATTCTCAGACCCTCAAAATAGTATCCTTCATCAGGTTCGAAGGTCAGATCCAGAAAATCGCCGGGCAAGATCTTCTCTCCGGCAGAAAGAAGCTTATCTCCATGACTGACGATGACCTTTCCGTGATCTTCACCTTTGACGGTAACATTGTGACCGGAGGA
>CADCPU010000059.1 GCA_902803365.1 Oscillospiraceae bacterium | reverse complement strand
TCCGTTTTCCTCAGGATCACGGCCGAAGAAAGTCTTATAAAGGATCGTTACGAACTCTTCGTCTGTTGTGCCGCGTGCTTCAAACTCAGCAGAGAAGATGAATCCCTGTGCGACTTCTGCGCCTGTGCGGCGGAAAGAGTAAAGCTCTTCGGACCAGAATGCTGCGCCTTCTGCTTCTGGCTCGCGGTCGAGAACGTAGATGTAGATGCGCTCAACGAATGCGAGGATCTGTGCGTTCGGATCAGCAGGGGAGTCTGCTGAAGTCGGCTTTGGAGCAGTTGTTACCTTGCTTGTAGGAGCAGCGGAAGGAGCAGGTGTTGCCGTTACTTTGCCTGTAGGCTTTGCTTCGGAACCTGTCGGGGCAGCAGTCGGCTTAGTGACAGAACCGGAAGGCTGTGCTGTCGGTGCCGCACTTGGCTTAACAGTAGGCTTGGCAGTAGGCTTCGCTGTAGGTGTTGCTGTCGGGACAGGTGTCGGAGTAGATGTTGGAGCAAATTGCGAGATGACTACTTCTTTAGCAGTTTTGCCGTCCTTGGTTAAGAACTGCTTGTTGTCATCGCTGATCTTGCCCTCAACAGGCTCGATGATGCTCAGTGCATTAGGCATGATGATCTTGCCCTCGCTGATCTTGACTGTAGAACTGCCGGGTGCGCTGGAGTCGTTCGTCTTGAGCTTCAGGTAAGTGATATTGCCGGAGAGCATGAGATTTTTTGTAAGCTCGATTACGTTCTTGTCGCTCGTGAATGTATAGGAACCGCCATTGAGATATAACTTCATGGCTGAGATGACAGAGTCATAGTGGGAGTAAGCGGTGAAGTTGCTGCCGTTTTCGAAGGTGAGTGTTTCGCCTGTCTCAAAGAGCGTGGCGTAAGACTCGATGTTGGCAGATCCTGCGACTTTCAATGAACCGTCTGTTGAGAACATGGCAACAGTTTTGTCGGCAAAGCGATCTCCGATGACCTTCTTTCCGTTAAAGACCAACTTGTTCTCGTCAGGGTAATATGTGACTTCGCCTTTACCGAGAAGATCGCTGATGTTCATTTTCGATGACACCGGCTTGCCATAGAGTCTCAATGGATACTCCTCATATTGGTATACGAGATCGTAAGCGGTAGGCTCGGATATACGGTATGAGTTGTTTTCGAACTCTGTCAAGCCATCGACTGTCACTTTAACGTTGTAAGCGCTGCCGGTATTGAGTGCTGAGACATTCTCTCCGATGACTATTGAGTTTGTATCTGTTCCCATACTGTACTCGACATGAGAGTTGGGTGATTTGTCGAATGCAATACTAACGTGATAGGAAGTCGCGCCCGGGATGCTGTCCCATGAGAGCAGGCCGTGAGAATAGTTAAAGCCTGTTGTCCCGGGGAGTTCGGTTGAGATATCGAGAAAAGTATTCGTAACTGTCTCGCTGGTGATATAGCCTTTGCATTTTACTGCGATCGATACCTTGTAATTATATGTTCCGGTGTACGCGAAAGCACTCTTTGGAATATAATTCTGCTTTGTGTTGAAAGTCTTGGTTTCCGGGCCTGATACGAAGATATCGAAACTCGGATTTGCACCGGGTACGGCAGAATTATTGAAATCCCAAGTCAGGATGCTTCCTTCGATCCTGACATTTGTGACGGAAGGAAGCTGCGTGTAAGGGGATACAAAATCATATGAAGTATATCCCCAATATGCATTTTTATTCGTATCATAACCGTTGATACCGACATTGTATTTTCCTGATTTTATGCCGTCCATGCACAATCGGTCGTAAAGTGCGAATCTCGGTTCTTTACTGACGTAATGTGAATTCAAGACGGCTATGGTGTAATAGTCCTGATTCGGAATGGCGTCCCACGTCATGACGCCCTGCGAATCGATCGTGATGTTGGTGATCGTGCTGTCTGCCCGCACGTTTCTGCTTGCCGATGCCGGAATTGCCCATAGCATCGCAAGTATCAAGAATAAACTTAATACTGATCTTTTGATTGTCATATGATGTCTCCCTTATCATTATTCGCCCTATTTTAGCATAACGGTCGTTATACGATAAGTGACATAAGTAACAAACTGCAGCGCTATTTTGTGCTCGAAAATTATGTGACGTGAAGGTTTAGGGACTGTTTTGTTTTTACTCCGTAGGGGAGGAAAAACTTCAGCGCAAAATAAACAGGGCCGCCGGAGCGACCCTGTAAGTGTACTTGTTATCAGTAAGGCAATATCCTTGCCTCGATGCATTTATCCGTGAATTCAGCCGATCTGGTGAATCCGAAAACAACGTCTGCGCGTGTCGTGCCGGATGCCATTATGCCGAGCCAGTATGCTGCACCGTCTTCGTCTGCCTCACGGTTCATAAACGTAGCGTAGAGGCGGCCGAGGAACTCTTCGTCTGACAAGCCGTAGCCCGTCATCTCATCAGAGAGGAAGAAGGATGCTCCGCACTGTTCACCTGTGATGTTGAAGTTAGCGAGCTCAGATGCCCAGTACTGTTTTCCTTCTTCATCGTAGCCGCGGCCCATTGCCGTTGTGTACATACGCTCAACAAATGCGTAGGTGAGGTCGGTAGGTTCGATTGAGCCGGATGGCTTTAAGTCTCCGACTGAACGGATGCCGTAGGAAGCGCAGGTGTCAGCCCATTCCTGTGAGTAGATGAAGCCGTTTGCGACTGTCGTGCGATCCATAGCGCCTGTGGCAAGCTGATCGAGCCAGAAGTTCATACCGTCTTCCTCAGGATCACGTCCGAAGAATGTCTTATAAAGGATAGTTACGAACTCTTCGTCTGTTGTGTTGCGTGCCGCGAACTCATCAGAGAAGATGAAGCCCTGAGCAACTTCAGCGCCGGTGCGGCGGAAAGAGTAGAGCTCTTCGGACCAGAATGCTGCGCCTTCTGCTTCAGGCTCACGGTCGAGAACGTAGATGTAGATTCGCTCAACGAAAGCGAGGATCTGTGCGTTCGGATCAGCAGGGGAGACCTCTTCTGAAGTCGGCTTCGGAGCAGTTGTTACCTTAGTTGTAGGTGCAGCCGTAGCATCAGGTGCAGGTGTTGCCGTTACTTTGCCCGTAGGCTTTGCTGCAGAACCTGTCGGCTCGGATGTAGGCATTGAGACAGGATTTGCAGTAGGTGCAACCGTAGGAGCAACTGAAGGTGCAACCGTCGGTGCGGCACTCGGCTTAGCCGTAGGTGCTGTCGTCGGTGTCGGCATTGGAGTTGCCGTAGGAGCTGCCTTGGTGATTATTACTTCGGAAGCATTCGTGCCGTCCTTGTTTATGATGTTTTTCTTGTCATCACTGAGCCTTCCTTCGCTCGGTACGACGATATCGAGTGTTTTCGGGATCACGATCTTACCTTTGGAGATATTGATCGCCTTCCTGTTCTCGTTGCTTGTCTTAAAGCTCACATAAGAGACATTATTAAGGAAAACGACGTTGTTATTGATATTAAATACGTTAGAGTCACTTGTGAAGGTATGGTTTCCGCCTGGTTCGAACGCTACTGAGTCGGCAACGACAACAGGAGTGTAACGGGAATGTGCGTTGAAGCTGCTGTTTGTTTTGAAGTAGACCGAACCGGCTGCGTTAATGATCGTATAGTTAGCATTGATATCAGCCGAGCCGCTGATCCTCAGATCACCGGTCGCCGTGAACATCGTCTTATCCTTAACGTATTCGGTCTGACCTTTTATGCTCTTACCTTTAAAGACCAGTTCGTTACTGTCAGGACGATATTCGACTTCGCCGTCACCGAGAAGGTCGCGGATGTCCTTTTTGGATGATAACGTCTCGCCATAGACCTTTATCGGATACTCCTCGTATTTATATGCGCAAGCGTAAGATGCCTCATTGGACATTCGAGTTTTGTTAATGTCGTCATCTGACAATCCGCAGACGGTTACCTTCATATCATATGTCGTGTTATTGTCGAGGACGTTCGGGTAAGTTCTGGCTATTTCCTGTCCTAAGCATACGTAGTTTGAAGGCTTGGCCAGATCAAATCCGTAGTGTTGCTTTGAAGATGTAGAAAATTCGATAGATATACTGTAGGCGTCCGCCCCGGGAATCTTGTTCCAGGAGAGCACGCCGTGAGAGTAAGTAAACCCTGTGACCGTAGGGAGTGATGCGCTGATACCGGTTATTTTTTTAGTAACGACCTCGCTATTGATAAAACCGTTGCATTTGACTTGGATCGAGACCGTGTAGTCATATGTACCGTTAAGCGCAAAAGAAGCCTTAGGAAGCAGATTTTTCTGCATTATAAAAGTCTCGGTTGAATTAGGCCCTTTGACGGTGATATGAAAGTACGGAGTCGCTCCTTTGGCGGCGGAAGTGTCATAATCCCAAGTCAGGTTATCACCGGAGATACGGATATTCTTTACGGACGGAAACTGTTTGTACGGTGATACATAATTATAGGAGATGCTTCCGTAATAACGGGTTCCGCTCGTATCGCGGCAGGAAACGCTGACCGTGTATGTTCCCGACTTGTAACCATTGTCATTGAAGGTATCGTAAAGCGCGAACCTTGTCGTTTTAACTAAATACTGGTGGTTCTGGAAACTGACATAATAAACAGAGTCAAGATTCGAGATGCCGTTCCATTGCAGGATACCTTTTGAATCGATCGTGATGTTATCGATCTTTTCCGTTGCTGCCAGCACGTTTCTTCCTGCCGATGCCGGGATCGCGAAAAGCATCGTGAGGATCAGCAACAGACTTAATACTGATCTTTTGAGTGTCATTGATTTTTCCCCCAATTATTATTCGACCAATTTTATCACATATGACATTAGGCGATAAGTGGCAGATGTCATAAACGTGGCGACGCAAGGCAATAAATAACGCCCCTGCAATAGAGCAGGGACGTTCGATCCGGCTTAATGATAATTTTCGATCGCTCTTTGACGTGCCTCTTCATCAGCCTCGCGCGTCGGGATCTCGGCGGGTTCACCAGGGAAGGTGGAAGGATCGTCTGATGTGCTTATAATAGACCAGACTCCTTTGCCGTCGACTTCCTTATGCTGCAGTACGAAGAAGATGTACTTGCCGTCTTCATATCTGTAGTAGTCTGGGTCATGGCACCAATCGTAGTTATCGTAGATCAGATATTCGATATAGTAGTATTCTCCGTCAAAAAGGTTTTTCAGATTTCTCCTTGTAGTGTAATCATATCTTTTCGGATAGGCGAACCAGACGGTGTCGCCTTCGATATAAGCGCCCGCCATATCTCCGTCCTTCTCATACGGAACCAACAGCTTGTTGAATTCCTCCATATCCTTATCCGACAGAGCCAGGACATTTTTCTCCATCCAGTAAAATGCTTCAGCCTTGATGTGATGAGTGTGCACCTGATCGAATACACCTCTCGGATCCGTCAGATCATTGCTGTGTTTGTAATCGGGGTCATAGTCAGTGAAGTGGACCAAAGGGAACGTGTCAGTCGGAAAAAGACGTTGATAGAGTTCCTCGTCCGGTTTGGTGTGATCATAGCCTGTCAGATCCCATCTGGTCAGGGAAGACAGCAGCTCATAGTCTGGCAGCTCATCCTTGGCAACTTCGACTGCAGGTGCTCTCTCGATCTCGGAAATGTTGTCTTCTATCTTATCGAAAAAACTGTCGTTATCTCCGGCCTTCGGCTTGTCCGTTATCTCTTCAGTAACCTCGGCAGTTGTGGTGGGTTCTTCTTCTGCGTCTTTCTTGTCCTTGTCTTTGAGGGTCAGAGTCACGCCGATAACGGCGCCCACGATCAGGGCAGAAGCCGCGATAAATGCAGTTGCTTTTCCTGCCGCGGTCGCGAAAAAGCCCGCAACGCCTGTCTTGGCAGATCCCGTAGCAGCGGCGGCTGTTTGAGAAACAGAGGATGCCTGTGAAGCAGCAGTCTTTGTTGCCGAGGTCGCCTGTGAGACGGCCTTTTTCGCGCTCTTTGTGACAGCATCCACTGCTTCCTTGATGAGCGGTGCGATATTCGGAACGCTGATGTCCGCAGCGTGCGCGTTGAAGAATCCGGTGAGGAACGGAACGCCTGCAAAGGCCGCGAGCCTGTCGTCGTTGTCCTTCTCATATTTTTCGACTTCGCGCTTGATCAAGATCCTCGAAGACTTAAGCCTCGTCTTGACCGTGCCGACAGGGCAGCCCATAACGTTGGCGATCTCTTCGACCGACATCTCGTCAAAGTAGTGAAACAGCACCGTCTGATACTGCACGTCAGAAAGCGCGCTTCTTATGAGCTTATGAAGCGTATCTCGCTTGGTCTTCTCCACGATATAGTAATCCGGCAGCGACTCGAGATCGTCATCGCCCTCGAGTATCTCATCGGAGGCAAG
>CADCPU010000058.1 GCA_902803365.1 Oscillospiraceae bacterium | reverse complement strand
TTCTTTCAGGCGCCACTACTTTACCAATGTACTCATAGTCTTCCTTGTATCCATTATAATCGGCGGTTATGCTCTCAACACAGGTGTCGGAACTCTCGGAAAGAGCGAAAAGGACGGCATCCTTCAAAGGACTGAGAAAGTCTACGACAGAGCAACCGGTCAGTCGAACTCAAATGTGATCTCCGATTTCATAACTGAACATGAACTCATAAAGATCGAGGCTGATCCGAGCACCACTGCCGCCAAATACTCGCAGGGTGTACTGTCGGTTTTCGTAAATAACATGACCGAGACAGGCTCGTTCGGATTAGGCGTCCTTAATTCCGTTAACAGTCTCATATTCCACGGCAAGATCGGAAGTTCCATACTTATCCTTATCTTCGTGCTCGTGGTACTCTTCCTGAATATCTTCGTCAAGAACATACTCGAAGTCGGAAAATGCAGATATTTCCTGGAGCACAGAAGGTTCATCGAGACGAATCCTGATCGTCTCCTGTTCGTCTATAAGCACGGCAAGACGCTCAACGTAGCCAAGGTAATGTTCCTTCGTAACTTCTTCCTTGACCTCTGGTCGCTGACGGTATTCGGAGGGATCCGCTACTATTATGTATACAGGTTTATCCCTTATATCCTCGCCGAAAACCCGGAGATCGGCTGGCGTGAAGCCAAGAAGATCGCAAAGCAGATGTCTCACCTTAATAAGAGGAGAGTCTTTGTTACGGATCTTGTATTCATATTCCTGAACATAATCTCCCTCTTTACGTTCAACCTCCTGTCGATCTTCGTCCTTGATCCTTGGCAGGAATGCGTCATGGCGGATATCTATATGGAGCTTCGCGCGCAAAGGACAAACGATATCGACGACATACGGCTTCTTAACGACAGCGTCCTCGATATCGCTGATGAGCTCTACGAATCTTATCCTGAGAGCGCTTACCAGATACCGGTACTTGAGAAGCGCAAGTGGATCAAGATCGACTACGACAGAAAATACACACTCTCAACGATCGTATTGTTCTTCTTCTCATTCTCGTTCGTAGGATGGGTCTGGGAAGTATTCTATACGGTAGTAGACAGCGGAATCCTCGCCAACAGAGGAACGCTCATGGGACCTTGGCTTCCTATCTACGGATTCGGCGGACTTGTAATTATCGTGTGCCTGAGGCCTCTTAGGGACCATCCGTTCATCCTCTTCTTAGGCACGTTCGTCGCGTGCGGTGTGCTCGAGTATTTCACTGCATGGGGACTTGAGACGCTCTTTAAGGTCAAGTGGTGGGATTACACGGGATTCTTCTTGAACCTCCACGGCAGGATCTGTCTTGAGGGACTTCTCGTATTTGGTCTTGCGGGCGTAGCGTTTACTTATATCTTCGCGCCGCTTCTCGATAACCTCTATCAGAAGATCAAGCCATCGGTCAAAAAGCCGGTATGCATCGTGCTGCTGGTCATTTTCGCGATCGACGTGGCATTCTCAGCATTCCACCCTAATACAGGTGCCGGAATCACGGCAGGCAAAGTAGGAGAAGAGAACACAGAGGAGGCAGCATGAACAAGAATGAACCTAAAGCACTTCTCGTGACTCGCATACTCATGGTGCTCATCGGCAACCTCTTTATCGGTGTCGGAGTTGCTGCGTTTAAGTTCGCTTGTCTCGGAAACGATCCGTTCGACGGAATGAACATGGCGCTTTCCGATCTTACGGGGATCTACTATCCCCTGCTCCAGATAATCGTCAACGTCTGCTTCTTTGTCATTCAGATCATCTGGGGTCGAAAGCTCATCGGCTTTGGAACGGTCATCAACGCGCTCCTTCTGGGCTACGTCGTTGACTTTAGTTATAAGATAATGACTTCGATCTGGGCGCTGCCGGGAAACCGTGTTATAAAGATCCTTATCATGCTGTTGGGCCTTATCCTCACGGGATTCGGATTGAGCTTATATCAGACATCCGATATGGGTGTTGCGCCTTACGATGCGCTCGCACTCATAATGGATAAAAAGATCAAGAAGCTCCCGTACTTCTGGTGCAGGATCATCTGTGACGCGAGCTGCGCACTCGTGTGCTTTCTCGCAGGCGGAGTCATGGGCCCGGGCATCATCGTATCCGCATTCGGCTTTGGTCCGGTCATATCATTTTTCAACAGATTCGTATCCGTCCCTCTCATCAAGAAACATCAGACCGCCTGATTGGGGTATAATATACCCATATCCGACAGGAGGGTAAGACTATGCTCGATAAGCTCAAAGAGAACCTCAAGAGAAGTTACAGTCCCTATTCAAAGTTTGCCGTAAGTGCGATAGTCGTTACAAAAGACGGCAGGGAATTCACCGGTGTTAATATCGAAAATGCTTCATACGGCGCAACGGTCTGCGCGGAAAGATGCGCGATCTTCAAGGCCGTAAGCGAAGGCGCAAGACCCGGAGATATCGTTGAACTTCACCTTCTGGTCGGCTCGGGCAAGATCGGAACGCCGTGCTTTATGTGCAGGCAGGTAATATCGGAATTCATGAACGGTGACTCAAAGGTCGTCTGCTATTCGACAGAGGGAGATACTCAAACCTTCAAGGTATCCGAGCTTTGCCCTGCACCGTTCGGAGCTGACGATCTCACATAAAGGAGGAATATGATATGAAGAAAGGCAACGTGCTTTTCCTTGGTAATTCGGGCGTCGGAAAGACGACCCTCATCAATGCGATAATGAACGAGACAGCGGCTACGGGAATCGGTATCGAAGGTACGACAAAAGAGCTTAAGGCATACGAGAACGAAGAGGTCCCGTTCAGGATCATAGACACGATCGGATACGAACCGACGAGCTTTCTTCAGAAGAACAAGGCGATAAACGAGGTCAAGAAATGGTCCAAGGACGCGGCGATCGAGAAGAACGATGACACCTCGATCGACCTCATCTGCCTCTGCGTAGACGGCACGTCCAGCAAGCTCTTCCCAAAGACGATAAACGACTTTTTGAAGTCCGTATCGATATGGAGATCTGTACCTATCCTCGTCATCATTACCAAATCATATTCGCTTCCTGACAGGGAGCTAAACCGCGAGATGGTAAATAATGCCTTTAAGGGCAAGGACTGTAAGCTCCGCGGTATATTCCCGGTCGTCGCTTCGCCATATGTAATAAGCGAAGACATCGTAGTCCCTCCTGAAGGAGTCACCGAACTCATAAGCGCGATAAACGAGCTTTTGCCTGAAGGAATACAGGCTTCGAAAACAGATATCAATACATATAACCTGAGCCGCAAGCGCGTAATGGCACACAGCGCGACTGTCGCCTGCACAGGTATCGGAGTTGCTATAGGCGCAGTGCCGATCCCGTTCCCTGACGCGGCTCTCCTGATACCTACAGAGACCACCATGATCAACCTGCTCGCCAAGATCTACGACATCAAGCAGGATGAAAAATCCAAGCAGTTCTTTAATTCGATCGTTGAAGTAGGAACGGTAAGCCTTGCTGCAAGGTCTCTTATTACCGCACTTAAAGCAATACCTGCGATCAACATCGGAGCAAGTGTCCTTAATGCGGTGATCGCAGGCGTATTTGTTGCTGCTATTGGCGAAGGCACGATCTATGCCTTCGAACAGATATATGTAGGAAACAAGTCCGTCGAAGATATCGACTGGGTCAAGAACCTTATGGAAGGAAAGCTCCGGAACGGACTTCTCGAGAAAGTATCCGCCATCATCGCATCACTTCCTGAGAACGCAACCAAGAACGATATCGTCAAAGCTATCTTGAAGCTTGTCGAACCTGACACAAAGAAGATCAAAGGAGATCAGCAAGATCCAAAATAAGTCTCTCTGACTTTTCCCAGCCGAGGCAAGGATCGGTGATGGACTTACCGTAAACGCCCTCACCTATCTTCTGGCAGCCGTCTTCTATGTAGCTCTCGATCATGAGACCCTTAACGAGTTTCTTGATATCGTCGTTCCATCTTCTGCTGTGAAGAATATCCTTGGAGATCCTGATCTGCTCTTCATATCTCTTGCCCGAATTGCTGTGGTTACAGTCAACGATGACCGTAGGATTTACAAGGCTCGGATCCTTCCTATATGACTCGAGCACGAGCTCCAGATCTTCGTAGTGGTAATTCGGATGGCTCCTGCCGAACTTATCGACATAGCCTCTTAAGATACAGTGAGCAAGAGGGTTACCTTCGGTCTCGACTTCCCATCCGCGGTAGATGAACTTTTGAGGGCTCTGTGCAGCCGTGATGGAATTCATCATAACGGACATATCACCTGCCGTAGGATTCTTCATACCGACCGGGATACCGACGCCGCTTGCTACGATCCTGTGCTCCTGGTTCTCGACTGATCTTGCGCCTACGGCAACATAACCCAGAAGGTCAGAAAGATATCTGTGGTTAGCCGGATAGAGCATCTCCTCAGCGCATGTAAAACCTGTCTGCCTGATGACCTTCGTGTGAAGTTCTCTTATGGCGATGATACCTGCGAGCATATCCTCGTCTTTTTCAGGGTCAGGCTGATGGAGCATTCCCTTGTAGCCCAAGCCCTTCGTACGAGGCTTATTCGTATATACGCGGGGAACGATAAAGATCTTGTCCTTGACCTTCTCGTTGACTTCCGCGAGCCTGTGCATATAATCGAGAACTGCATCTTCCCTGTCAGCTGAGCATGGTCCGATGATAAGGACGAATCTGTCATCCTTACCCGTAAAGATATCAGCGAGCTGTCTGTCGCGTTCTTCCTTAATAGCGGCGATAGATGCATCGATCGGGAAATCTTCCTTGAGTTCCTTCGGGACAGGAAGCTTCCTTATGAATTTCATGTTCATTTCCATATTAAAAATCTCATCTTTCTGTTCTTATCGAACGGATTATACAATAATCCGCTGTTTTCCGACATCAAAAAACGGATAATTAAATATCCGTTTTCGTGTAAATGTCAGATTATTTAACTGTGGCGTAACCCTTGCTCTGAAGGAAATTTTCAAGTTCATCAGAGTCAGGCGCGTGAAGTATCACGATCGGAGTGCTCGTCTTACGATTAAACGAGAGGTAGAGATAATCAACATTGATGTAGCTTGAAGTGATGAACTCCAGTAGCTTATCAAGGCTTCCGACCTCATCACCGATATCGATCGCGATAACGCTGTCGAGCTTACAGAGGTATCCTGCCTTGCTCATGATATCGTATGCCTTCTGCGGGTCATCAACGATCATCCTTACGATACCGAATTCCGCACTGTCATTTGTAACGAGCGCAGTGATGTTGATCTGAGCTTCCTTAAGGAGCTTGGTCATGCTGTTCATTGCGCCTCTCTTATTTTCTGCAAATACTGATAATTGTTTATACATTTATTCCTCCGACTGATATCATTCGTAGATGAAATCCCTGAATATTCCGGTGCCTCCGACCTTGTCTTCCGAGAAGGTGAAAAGTCCGAATCTCGCGCCCGTAAAATGGTCGAGCGTGAACTTCAGTTCATGTTCCTTACCGAATGGTATCTTTTCTTCTCCGTTTTTAATATAGCAATCTGCCTTATCTTCGTTTCCGAAGCTGCCCTCGACCCTTACGCGGATCTCATTTGTCTCCGCTTCCTTAGTCTCGATCACTCCGTCCCTGGTGCCGGTCACGATCAGGAAACCGTTAACCGTGCGCTTAAGACCGATATAGACATAGCTTCCCTGAAGAGCACAAAGCCCTGCTGTATCACCCGGGTTCAGGCTGCTGCCGTCGATCGTGATCTCAGCTGCGCAGTTAGGAAGTCTCATCCTCTGAGTTAAGGTATTCTTCGCTTCACAAAGATCCCCGCAGATCTTATCCGTCTTTATCTTAAGGCTTCCGTCGCCCCAGGATACAAGACTTAAATCAGGCATATGATTAAACGTCCAGCAAGTCTCAAGCTTATCCGACTTAAAGTCATCGCTTCGAACGAGCGGCTCATACGGATATCCCGGCTTTAAGTCAGGTGTCTCAAAGCATTCCTGCGCATGTAAGACGAGCCCTTTATCCGTAAACTTCGCTTCGGTTATAACGGGGATCCTTCCGACCGCTCCGTTATCCCTGAACATGAAGCCGTGCCATACACCCTCAGGGCCTTCTACTATGCCGCCCTGAGCGAGGCCGTCGCCTCTGTCGCTTAAGTCCTGATTTAAGATGTCGCCTCCGACAAACTCACCGCTTAAGTCATCTGCCGTAAAAAGTGATTCCACGCGATGCCATCGGCTCTTCTCCGAATGAATGTTGAACAGATAATAGCGTCCCGCGATCTTATAAAGATGCGAGCCCTCGTATCCCAGGACAGGATTATCCTTATCGTCGAGGATCAGTCTGTTAAGACCGCCCGCCTTAGGTCCCGTGATCTCGCTGTTAAGCTCTGTTATATAGATCTGCTTGTGGCCGTGAGCCATGTAGATCTTGTCGTCGTCATCGAAAAACAGCGACGGATCGTAATACCATCCTTCGATATCATTCCTGACCCATTTGCC
>CADCPU010000057.1 GCA_902803365.1 Oscillospiraceae bacterium | reverse complement strand
ATGCCTCTTCCGATATCTCGGTGATCCGTAAGAACGTCGGATACGTGATCCAGGAATCAGACGATCAGATGTTCATGCCTACTGTAATAGAGGATATGATATTCGGACCTGTTAACTGCGGCATGAGTAAGGATGAGGCACTTGCCAAGTCTGTCTCTGTACTCGAAAAGCTCGGTATCGCAGATCTTAAGGACAGGCATAATCACAAGATATCCGGAGGCGAGAAGAAGATGGCTGCGATCGCCGTTATCCTCGCGATGGATCCGAAGATAATACTCTTTGATGAGCCGACTTCTTCGCTCGATCCCAAGAACAGGCGCAGGGTGATCAATATCCTGAAAGACCTCAAGTGTACGAGGATCATAGCTTCTCACGACATGGACCTGATACTTGATACCTGTGACAGGGTGATCCTCATAAACAAGGGACGTGTGGTTGCCGACGGGGATGCTTCCGTGATCTTAAGGGACAGAAAGCTCCTGGAAGATAATGATCTTGAGCTTCCGCTATCATTGCAGAATGGTAACTGAATAATTGTTCAAAAACATTTAACGCAGTCAAATGTATAAAGCGGTAAAATATCTGTATGACTTTTATACGGAGGACTCGTTATGCCTGTAAATTATGATGGACAGATAAGCATCCTTTATCCGAGATTGGAAGGAATAGATTTTAAAGACCTGACACCGTTGTCTTGTCACGATCTGGGACTTGACGTCGTAACGCAAAAGCTTACCGACAATCCCAAGGAGCAGGTCCTCATAACGGGTATCCTTGCTCATATGACGACCGATCCCGAGGTCTCCGAGTTCAGGCAGAAGGTATTCGTCGACATATTAAATCTTCCGGATCTCAGGAATAAGATGATGGAGCTTCTCGATAAGATCCAGTACATCAAGGATTTCAAGACGATGAAGCGGGGCTCGACAGAGAGGATGGGACTTTGGGACCTTCTTCATAAGCTCGACGAGATCAACGACTACATTCAGTGCGTAGAAGCAATGCAGGCATGCCTCAAGGACGCAGATATCAAGTCCCGCGGACTTATAGAGCTCCGTGAATATATAAACAGGATCTATGAGGATTCATTCTTCGCCGAGATGAAGGAAGACATCAAGACCATCAAGGCGGAAGCATCGACAGTCAAGAGCGTAACTGTCGGTATCAATGTTAACGAGAGATTCGAGGCTTCGAGCCTCGGTCTCATATCCATAAATGACAAGCCGTTCAAGAAATCGGGTATCGTAAGTAACTTCGCTGATGCCCTTATGTCCAAGAATAAGCTGCACCAGGGTACCGAGTGGAACGGCGAGATGAAGTATCAGCCGGTTGAAGAAGATTCCATCGATCTTGAGTCTCTGGCAGAGAAGGTCGCGATATACCATACCAAGGCCAATGCAGTAGGTGCCGTTCAGGCAATGAAGACGACGGCGAGCATCCCTGATGAAGACGGTACGGAGAGTGCAACGTTTTATATGGATAAGATCGTCACTAAGATGCTCGACTTCCTGGTAAAGAAACTGCGTGAGGTCCTCTCAAAGTATGTGGACGTAGCGGTCATCAATATCTCCAAGCTGATCCCTGAGTTTATCTATTACATCAGGTTTGCGGAGTTTATCGAGAAGAATGTCAAGAGAGGCATGCACTTCTGTGAAGCTTCGGTACTCGGCAAGAAAGATATTGACAGCGGTATCACCATGAGGGCGAGAGGTCTTTATAACCTGAAGCTGGCAACATCTGCCAATCACAGCGAAGAGATCGTCTATAACGACCTGGATTTTGATTCGGATCATACGGTCTACATCCTGACGGGAGCAAACCGCGGCGGTAAGACTACGATCACGCAGGCGGTGGGACTACTCTATGTCCTGGCGCAGGGCGGCATCTATGTTCCTGCCACGAGTTTTGAATATAAGCCCGTTGATTCGATCTTCACGCATTTTCCGGCTGACGAGGACAAGACGATGGATCTCGGAAGGCTCGGTGAGGAGTGCGTAAGGTTCAAGGAACTATACACGGCTGCTACGGGCGACAGCCTGATGCTCTTGAACGAGACGTTTTCGACCACTTCGTTTGAAGAGGGCTACTATATCGCGAGTGATTCGGTCAAGGCGATCCTCAAGAAGGGGATAAGGACTATCTACAATACCCATATGCATAAGCTTGCTTATGATGCGCAGGAACTCAACGACGATCCGGACTTCAAGGTCAAGGCTTCGTCGCTGATCGTGAAGAACGAAGGCGCCAACCGTTCGTTCAAGGTAGAGGTCGCTCCTCCTGAGGGCATGAGCTTTGCCAGGGATATCGCCGAGAAATACGGTGTTACCTACGATATGCTTACCTGTTGATTTTTACGCGGGCTATTGCTATTTTAAATCTGTTGGGTAAAATAACATAATATGCTATAAGAAGGAGAATGTTATTCGGATGAAACTTATCATTCAGATACCTTGCTTAAACGAAGAAGAGACATTGCATTTGGCTTGGAACGAACTTCCCAGACACATCGACGGGATCGACGAGATCGAATATCTCATCATCAACGACGGCAGTAAGGACAATACTGTCAAGAGAGCCAAGGAATTGGGATTTAATTACGTAGTTAACTTTAAAGAGAACAAGGGTCTTGCCAAGGGATTTATGGCCGGACTTGATGCATGTCTCCACCTCGGTGCTGACATCATCGTAAATACAGACGCGGACAACCAGTATTGCGGTGCCGATATCGAGAAGATCGTCAGACCTATCCTCGATGGCAAGGCAGATATCGTTATCGGTGAGCGTCCTATCGATTCAACGGAACATTTCTCCTGGAAGAAAAAGAAGTTCCAGCATCTCGGCAGCTGGGTAGTAAGACTTGCAAGTAACTCTACCATTCCGGATGCACCTTCGGGATTCCGTGCATTCTCACGTGAGGCGGCTCTCCGTCTTAACGTTATCAACGATTACACATACACGCTCGAGACTATTATCCAGGCAGGTCAGGAGAAGATCGCCATGATGTCAGTCCCGATCAGGACTAACGGTGAGACGAGACCTTCAAGACTTTTCTCCAGCATGTGGAGATATATGAAGCGTTCCGCATCCGTAATCTCCAGATCGTTCATCATGTACAAGCCGATGAGATTCTTCTCTACGCTCGGTACCATCCTCTTCCTTATCGGTCTCGGAATCGGTATCTACTTCCTCGCTATCACCAACTTCGGTGTCCGCGGCGGTCACGTACAGATGCTCCTCCTCATGACCATCTTGATGCTCATCGGTGTTATCTGCTTCCTCATCGGTCTTTTGGGCGATGCTATCTCGGCTAACCGTAAGATCCTTGAAGATGTTCAGTACAGAGTAAGAGTACTCGAGTGCATGGAGAACAAGGACAAGAACGACGAGTACAAACTCTGATGTCAAAGAGCACGATTCATAAAATCCCTTGACAAGTGTCATTTCCTTAAACTATAGTTTATCTATTAAGGCAAGGGAGGACTATATATGATCATTGATTTTGAAGAGATGATAGAGGCCGCTAATCCCGAATTTAAGGGTGGAAAGCTTACCTTTTTCAACAAGGTCTATAATGACGGATTCAATAAGATCATGACGGGAAGACTTGAACCGGGCGCTTCGATCGGTCTTCATACACATTTCAACGAGAGTGAGATTATCTATATCCTTGAAGGATCCGGTACGGTCCTTTTCGACGGTGAGGAATATCCGATCCGTCCGTCTCAGTGTCATTACTGTCCTAAGGGACACGATCACAGCCTTATCAATTCAGGCGGTGTCGATCTGAGATTCTTCAGTGTTATCACGACACAGTAATAATAGAACTTAAGCTTATGCCATAAGCATTTAACTCGCCTTCGCTTCTCTCATATTGTGAATATATGAGTAGACGGAGGCGAGTATTATTATGACGTAACCTATGATACTGTAGATATCGGGCTTCTGGCCGAGGAAGATGAGACCGAGCATCGCTGCGAAGATGACCGACGAATAATCGTAGATCGAGATCTCCTTTGCAGGGCACTTGGCATATGCGGTCGTTATGAATATCTGGCCGAAGCAAGCTGAAAGACCTGCCGCGAGGAGGCACAGGAGCTGCTTGCCCGAGATGGGTTCGTACGTAAATGCGACGAACGGGATAAGCACGATACAGCTGAACAGTGAGAAGAATGCGACGATGATGACGCTCCTCTCACCATTGAGACTTAATTTCCTCATGAATGTATAGGCGATGCCTGCGACAAGTCCTCCGCAAAGTCCGATGACTGCAGGGAATACGTCGCCTGAGCTTCCGAGACCTGTCGGCTTAACGACGAAGAGCGCACCTACGAATGCGATAACGATGCTGAGCCACTGCCTCTTGTTTGCAATCTCCTTCAATATGAATATTGATGCCAATATCGCGAAAAAAGGCGACAGCTTGTTTAAGATCAGCGCATCTGCGATGTTGATCTTGCTTATGGCATAGAAGTTACACAGGATCCCGAGTGTTCCGAATGACGCTCGCAGTAAGAGATATTTAAGGCTGCCCTTCTTGATCTTGAACTTTTCTTCTGATCTTATGAGCAGTACCAGAGAGAATATGATGGCAACGCAGTTCCTGAAGAACGCCTTCTGAAAGACCGGCATATCGCCTGCCATGTTGACGAACAGGCTCATACAGGCAAATGAGAATGCCGATATGATAATGCAGATTATACCGAGAGTCTTTGGTGATATCTTGTCTTTCATAGTGTTACCGTTCCGTGTTTTTATAAAATATAGCCATTTTGCACGAATGTGGCAATTGTTTTCTATAGAATTTATATAACGAAAACGAACTTTTTGCAGGGTGCGCAAAGACGTCCTCTTTTGTGCTACAATAAGTCGTCAATCGAGGATAGGTTAGGAAGGTGAGTACATGGGCTTTTACTACGACAGCGATCCGCTGACACAGTCCGACAGACGGATCATCAAATACCGTCAGTACGGCATCAACTTCGAATTCATTACGGATACGAATGTCTTCAGCAAGAGTCAGGTCGACTTCGGATCCGATCTCATGCTCACGGCTATGATAAAGGACTTAAAGTCCCGCAAGGTCAAGGTCACGTCATTTCTTGATCTCGGATGCGGCTACGGAGTCGTCGGCTGTGTAATGAAGTCAGTCTATATGGCTTCCGATGTCACTTGTCTTGACGTAAACAACCGCTCCGTCGGTCTTACGAAGGAGAACAGCGAGCTTAACGGCACACCGCTTCGCGCACTGTCCAGTGACTGTCTCTCTGCTTTGGGAGAAGACGAGATGTTCGACGTCGTTGCGACGAACCCGCCGGTCAGAGCAGGCAAACAGACTGTTTTCGCTTTCTATGAACAATCCTATGCGCATCTTAAGCAGGGAGGGTCTCTTTATGTTGTCCTCCAGCGCAAGCAGGGCGCACCCTCGACTGAGAAAAAACTTAATGAACTGTTCGGTAACTGCACGACCGTTGAGATCGAAGCAGGCTACCGTGTAATGAGGGCGGATAAATGTTGATTCCTTATAACTTCCTGGATTCTTATTCCATGTTCGCGATCTATGCCTTTATCGGTTGGATCGTTGAAGTGATCTATTACGGCATTACTGAGGGCAAGTTCATCAACAGAGGATTTCTGAACGGACCTTTGTGTCCTGTCTACGGCATCGGTTTTTATGCCGTTATCATCATGCTCCTGCCGTTTGAGGACAATCTGCCGATCCTGTTCTTCGGTTCAATGGCCGTTACGACCCTGATCGAATTCCTGGCAGGCGCGATCCTCTATAAGATCTTCGATCTTCGCTGGTGGGACTATTCCAACTACAAGCTCAACGTCAAGGGCTTTATCTGTATGCAGTTCTCCATCTATTGGGGTATCGCATGTACTCTCGCTATCAAGATACTGCACCCTACGGTGCTCTTTATCCTGGATTGGATCCCTGATATCGCACAGTTGGTGCTCATGGGCATCTTTACGGTATGTCTCATCGCAGACCTCATAACGACAGTCGTTACGATCGTCGGCTTCAAGAAGAAACTCCTTGTCCTCTCTGATCTTACGAGCGAGATCAGGAATATGTCCGACAAGATCGGCAGCCAGATCTACGGCGGTGTTGAGACAGTTATGACGAAGACTGCTCCTGCAGTTGAAGGCTACGGCGGGTACAAGGAACTCTATGCGGCTCACAGAGCTGAAGAGCGCGAGCTCATGAAAAAGAACCGTCAGATCGAGAAGGAATATCTCGAGAAGTATCTGTCACGTGAGAAGGAGCAGCTCAAGATCTCCAGAAAGTCTGCTGACGAGATGGTCAACCGCATCACGGCCAAGCTCAAGAAGAACGAGGAACATCTCCTGTCGAGGATCGTCGCGAGTAAGGACGATGCCAACAGGATGGTCTTGAACCTTCTTAAGGGAAAAGAAGAAGAGAAGGAAAATGAAGAGGAGGATGAGGCTGTATGAAGATCTTTGTAGCTTCTGATATCCACGGCGATGCCGATATCTGTGCAAAAGTATTGGATAAGTACAGGGAGGAAGGCGCCGAGCGTCTCTTGCTCTTGGGTGACATTCTCTATCACGGACCCAGAAACGACCTGCCTTCAGGCTATGCGCCCAAGAAAGTGATCGAGATGCTCAACAACATCAAGGACGAACTTATAGCGGTAAGAGGCAATTGTGATACTGAAGTCGATCAAATGGTATTGCAATTCCCGATACTTGCTGATTATATTTATATTATATCGGGCGAGACCGTGATATTCTGTACGCACGGACACAAGTTCACTCCGGACGACCATCCTTACCTTAAGGAAGGCAGCGTATTCCTGTCGGGTCACACCCATATAACGATCGACGAGACAAGAGACGGTATAAGATACATGAACCCCGGTTCTCCTTCGATCCCGAAGGGGGGCACGCTCCCATCTTATATCATCATCGAAAACGGGGAATTGACCCTCAAGAGATTGTAAGAAGAGAAGTATGAGTAAGATATGGCCTATATTGGTAGTTAACCTTGTGGATATATTTACATCCGTAGTGTTGTTCTTCTTTGCGCCTCTTATGGCGAGCAGGATGGAGCAGTGGCTGTGGATATCTTTGGCAACGATACTGTTGCTTACGGTACACTTCGCAGGTTGTTACATCATAAGGAAGGAACATCCTACGATCTGGTTTTCCGAGGTGCCGCTTTGCGCGATCACCATTATGGTCCTGTCCAATATCAATTCGCAGTTCTTTGTAGACGCGCTCGAGCTCTACGGTATCTATTCCAGATACTCGACTGAGACGGATGTTGTCCTGACTTCGGTCCCTTACTATTTTGATGCGATCATCTTTGCGACATTGATCATCTCGACGAGGCTCATCTTCTTCATCCCTCTGCATTCATTCAGTATGCAAAATGATATTCTCAGAAGATCTGCCAAAAGGAATATCGCTAAATCGTAAGTTTTGAGATATAATCTCATTTAGTCTATTTTTTTGGAGGCTTTTTATGTCAGCATGTGATTCATGTCCGTCTAAGGCCGGCTGTACTTCCCAGAGTTCATGTCCGAGCGCTAACGGCGATAATAACAACACAAAACCTGAAAGCTTGCTCGAGCCGGCTAATCCGAACTCCAGCATCAAGAAGGTTATCGGTATCTGCAGCGGTAAGGGAGGCGTAGGTAAGTCCCTCGTAACTTCCATCCTCGCAGCAAGACTTGCAAGAGACGGTTATCGTGTAGGTATCCTCGATGCAGATATCACGGGTCCTTCGATCCCTAAGGCATTCGGTCTTAAGGAATCCCTCAAGGGTGACGCAGATAAGAATATCATCCCTGCAGTTACACATTCCGGTATCGAAGTAGTAAGCGTAAATCTCCTTCTCGAGAACGCAGATGCACCGGTACTTTGGAGAGGTCCTGTCATCGCAGGTCTCGTAAAGCAGTTCTGGACAGACGTTAACTGGGGCACACTCGATGTTCTTCTTATCGATATGCCTCCGGGCACGGGCGATGTACCTCTCACGGTATTCCAGTCCATCCCGGTAGACGGTATCTTCCTCGTATCCACACCTCAGGATCTCGTATCCATGATCGTTAACAAGGCAAGAAACATGGCTTTGATGATGCAGGTCAAGGTATTGGGCTTTGTCGAGAACATGAGTTATGTCAAGTGCGGCAAGTGCGGCGAGCAGATCAAGCTCTTCGGCAATAACGAGAACGTAACCAAGGCTGCAACGGAGATGGGATGCAAGGTAACAGATAAGATGCCTTTGGATCCGCTCATCGCAGAACTCGTAGATGCAGGCGATATCGAGAAGATCCCGGCCGAGTACATGAACGGTGCGGTCGAGATGATCGAGCAGATGATCAAGTGATGGATCGTCTTTTCGCGAAAATAAAGAAAATATACAGGCACCCGGTCGTATTGTCACTGGCTATCGTCATGGCAGCACTCTCGGGTGCCTGTTCTTCGTCTGCCAAGGAGACCGAAGCTGCGGGATATCAGTCTTATCTCGGAAATGAGGTCTACGATTCCGATGTATATGCGATGTGCGTCGAGAAGATCGAGGACGAAGAAGAGCCGGGCGTTATCTACAGGGAAGTAACCGACCTTGAGATCTTAAAGACATCCGACATTCCCGTGATGATCTATTTCTTTACTTCGGCATCTACGGACAGAGCGGGAATAACAGCGGGAGTCGAAGATATCGCCCAGAGGCTTGACGGCAGGGTACTGGTAGTCGGTATCAACGTCATGACCCACAGAGATGTCGCGCAGGAATACGAGGCGGCTTACGTACCTGAATTCGTTCTCTTGAAGAAGGGCGAGGTAACAGATAAGTTCGATGCCTTCGAGCGCGATTATTGGACAGCCATGGATGTATATAACTGGCTGGTATTGAACGAGGTATAAAGGAGGGATAAAACATGTATATTTCAACGATAGGACAGGACAGTCACGCTTATGACATGTCCTTTGAAGGTGAGACGACGATAAGGATCGCGGGCATCGATGTGCCGAACAGCAAGCCGGTCCTTGCAAACAGCGACGGGGATGTGGTCTTTCATGCGATAACAAATGCGGTATCGGGATATACATGCAGGAATATCCTGGGAACTGTCGCAGATGAGCTCTGCCTTAAGCAGGGGATCAAGGACAGCCGCGTATATCTTGAGGAAGCTCTCAAGGATCTCAGGGCAAAGGATGCGAAGATCCTCCACGTGTCCATGACGATAGAATGTAAAAGACCCAAGCTCCTGCCTCATATCGAAGCAATGCGCTTGAGTCTTGGTGAGATACTCGGTATCGCGCCGTCATCCGTTGGTATCACGGCAACGACGGGTGAGGGACTTACTTCCTTCGGTAAGGGAGAGGGCATCCAGGTATTTGTTATACTCAGCCTTCAGACCCCTGACGTCTGAGAAGAAGTTCCGCATAATCTATATCTTCCTTGGTCGTGATCTTGATGTTGGAGTAGGATCCTTCAACAAGATGAACCTTGAAGTTCAAAGCCTCAGCCAAAGACGTATCGTCTGTTGCGTTGAGGTTTCTTTTTATTCCGTTTACATAAGAATCGACGAGTTTGCCGAATCGGAATACCTGAGGAGTCTGGACTTCCATGAGTTCCTTCCTGTCAGGAGTATTAAGGACTTCCGGAGCCTTCTTTACTGAAGCAGCAGGTCTTCTGGAAGCGGCAGGTCTTGATCCGGCGCGGGTTGGAGCAGGTGCCTCTGCTTCTTCTTGTACTTCCGGCTCATCAGGAACTGCTACAGGAGCAGCTGCTGCCTTGAAGATCGGAACTCCGCCTGATGCGAGAGGGATGCCTGAGTAATCAGGAACCTTATTATTGATAGGCTTGACTTCCTTTTGTCTGGTGCTTGCCAGATACTGGTCGATCGTCTGCTTGCCCGGTCTCTTCTTCGGAACTTCAGGCTTGGGCTCTTCTGCTTTGGGCTCCTCAACCTTAGGTTCTTCGACCTTCGGAGGCTCGACCTTTGGCTCTTCCTTCTTTGGTTCTTCTTTGTCTTCGATCTTGCCTTCTGACTTAAGAGAAGCCATTGCACGATCCTTTATCGAGAACTTGGAAGAGAGGATAGGATATTTGGACAGATCAAGTCCGAGTGCGCTCTTCGGCTTTGCCGGCTCCTCGGGTTTGGCTTCGGCCTTTTCAGCCTTGGCAGGCTTTTCTTCCGGAGCAGGCTCCTCATGCTTTGTCTGCTTGATGGTGCTCTTTACCGGAACAGCGGCTGCGCAGATGTCGTACTGAAGACCGCCTTCGAGACAACGCTCGAGAGTAGGCTGGTCTACGAGGCAGCGTGCGCCGTCGTGGATGAATACTATATCGTTGTCCATTGGAGGGAAGGGAAGTTCGGATATGGCTTCGATGCCGTTCCAGACGGATTCCATTCTCGAATCGCCGCCTGTGACTATATTGAGTACGAAGTCGAATCTTCTTTGCTTACAGATGGAAGTCATTCGGTAGACCAGATCAGGGCTGGTTACGATAACGGCTCGCAGTGCGATACCCATTGAAGCCAGCTCGCTGCTGAATTTGCTGAATGCTTCGAGCGTCCTCTCGATGACCGGTACGCCGTCGATCTCCATGACCTGCTTGTTTATGTCGGATTCCATTCGTGTTCCGAGGCCTGCTGCCGGGATGATCACGAATATTCTGTTTATGTTGAGTTTCTTGGGTTTAAACTGTCCTGCGTTTCCCATCTTACACACTTTCCTCCCTGCCGAATCATGAGAATAAGACGTCTATGGCTTCGGCTAAGTTGTCTACATACACATAATCTAACGGAACGATTTTATCACAATTCCCGGCTGTTTTGTTACCGATTTCGGAACTGTTTGTTGTTTGTTTATTCTTGCCGCTCTCGATGGCCTTTTTGCAGGCTGAAGGGAGCACGAGAGTCGTAATTCCCGCTTGCTTTGCACAGGCGATCCTCTGCCTTAGGCTCGTTACGGGTCTTATCTCACCCGACAAGCCGACTTCGCCCAGGATCATCGTACCTGTCTTGATCGGAAGTTCCCTGACCGAAGAGACGACGGCTGCGATGACCGCGAGGTCAAGTGCCGTATCCTGGACCTTGAGTCCGCCGATGACGTTGATGAACGAGTCAAAAGATGGTGTGGAGAGCTTAAGGAACTTATCTGCGACTGCCAACAGCATCGTGATCCTGTTGCGGTCAAGGCCTGTGCTCATCCTCTGAGCATTCGAGTATCCGCTTGGTGTCATGAGCGCCTGGACCTCGAGCGCGATCGCTCTCGATCCTTCGATCGTGGATGTTATCGCTGAACCGGGTACGTTTACGGGATGTCCGCTTACCAATACCGACTGAGGGTTCAAGATCTCCTGAAGTCCGCTCTCGGTCATCTCGAAAAAAGCCACTTCGCCGCTTCTTCCGTATCTGTTCTTGATGGACCTTAATACACGGAGGTTGCCCAGGTTCTCGCCTTCAAAGTAGAGGACCGTGTCGACCATGTGTTCGAGAGTCTTAGGTCCCGCGATCGCACCGTCCTTCGTGATGTGACCTACGAGGAATATCGGCATGTTATTCGTCTTGGCAAGCCTTACAAGACCTGCTGTAACTTCTCTTGCCTGAGAGACGCTGCCCGGAGTTCCGTTGATGTTCTCCGAATAGAGTGTCTGGATCGAGTCTATGATGCAGAAGGCGGGCTTAGCCTGTGTAAGTTCTGCCGCTAGTTCTTCAAAGCAGGTCTTCGAGCAGACGGTTATCTTCTTTTTGTCCACACCGAGCCTGTCAGCGCGAAGTGCGATCTGTCCGGGGGATTCCTCGCCGGATGCGTAGAAGATCCTGCCTTCGCCTTTGACGTCGCAGGT
>CADCPU010000056.1 GCA_902803365.1 Oscillospiraceae bacterium | reverse complement strand
GCAGAACCGTTGGATACAGCCTTCTGATATGCCTTGCGGTAAGCTGAATCAGACTTGGAAACATAAAGATCACTGTAGTTGTGAGCCTTAAATGTCTTAAGGAATTCCTTCATATCGTCAGGAAGGGTAGAGAAGCCCTGGCTTCTCTCTGTCTTGAGAGTAAAGAGCTTGCCGTTCTTATATGAGATGCTGTCATCAGGCATACCGCTGTTGTGGATCAATGCCTCATAGAGCTCGTCGGAATTATTGACGAATACCATGTTGCCTGCGTATTTTTCAGCAGAATTTACATCAAGCGTGGTGCCGATCTTGTCTGTATCGATACGCCAGATCTCGATCGTGTTGCTGCTGAAGATGAGACCGAAGTAGAGCTGATTGTCACGTACAGCGAGGAAGTTATCGCATACGAGGTAGCCGGCCGGAACGTTCTCGAACTTTATATCGTGAGTCGTATCGTTTGTAGTGTCGAGACAAACGAGGAAGGTCTTGGATGAGAAGTTCTTGAAGTCCTTTGAAAGGTAATAGATGTTGTTTCCGTTATTACAGAGGAAACCGTTGTTCGTAAGATAGTGGGAACCGTCGACGATCTTTGTCGCACCTGACTTGTAGATCTTGAAGATGGAAGGGTCGAACGGTTTGGATACTGTATCAGCGTAGTAGATAGAATCGCCTACAGCAACAGCTCCGCAGAATGAGTTGGATGCCGTATCCTCAACTGCCTTAACAGCATCACCGAACTCGCTGTCATAATGACCGAAGTCGGAAGAAGCGGAGCGAGAATAGCCCAAGCCAATGAAGAAAAGGCAGAGTGTCATAAAGAATACGCCGCAGCAAGCGAGGAGAGCATTACGCTCAGCAGACTGTGACTTGTATTCGAACATATCGGTGATCTTCTTGTTGAGAATGAGCTTGATGATGAAGTTCAGGATAAAGAAGGCCGTTACACCGATGAAGAAATAGTAAGCAATGGAACCCGGAAGCGGTACGCACTTACCGATGACCTTGGAGAAGATCAGATAGAGTACTCCGGAGATCGAAGCGATGAGATCCGCACCAAGCTCGATGACTGATCCTGCTGAGTTATCGTGTCCTTTGATGATCGGAAGGGTGAAGACCTGTGCAAGAGCATAAAGGATTATGACTGCGAAGTAGGAAAGAAGGAGCATGTACTTGAGGAGCACGTTCTGGATAAGATCCTCAGGTGCACATCTGAAGAAACTGAATTCACTTCTTATTACGAGGTCGTAAGCACCGCCCTTAAGAAAAATGATGATGATCATGGCAATCGAGAGACCGATTGTTAAGATCCTCAAGGGCAACAACTTGGAATATTTGTTAACTGGCATTTAATCGTTTTCCTCCTAAATAATTAACTTCATACCATTTTTTTGCGCACAAAGATCATGCGCACCCACACATTTCATTCAAACAATCAAACAACCGATAAACTCAACAAGTAAAGAGGCTTAGGACCTCATACCTGATTGTTGCTGTAATCGTGATAGAGCTTCTTGAGATCCTCAATGGAACTGATCATCTTGAGCTGGAGCTTAGAGATCTCTTTGAGGTTCTTATTCTTGATCGCAAGCTTGATGGAATCGAAAACACAGAAGTGCTCGGCTGTGTTCTTAGCGAGAGCGAACTTGATGTTCTCGATGTCACGCCATGCATCATTGTCATAGGAATTGGAATCCGTGTGGAGCTTGACGATCTTGCGAAGGAGAGCAATGTTGGACGGGATGATCCTGTCAACGAGCTCCATCTGCCACATATCGAGCATGGCATGGGAGTAAGATGAGAGGATCTTGTCGCTGAATACGTCGCCCTTGCAGAGAATGTCGAGACAAGACTCGGATGAGAGGAAGTCCTTCAAGGAGTCGTAAACTGTTGCCGGCGGAACACCGAAAAGTCTGTCTCGCTCTTCACCGCTCATGCTGTCAAAGATATCTTCTTCACAACGATAGAGACGGTCTTTCTCGAGGTAATCTGATTCCTGGCCGTAAGGCTTGATGAACTCAGCTTCGAGATCTTTGATGGACTTGTTCTTGGAAACTGCATAATCGATACCGTCGAGCATGCACTGGTAGATGGCTGACAGGCAAAGATATGTATTTGTATGCGGGTTAGGGGAGCGGAGCTCGAAGCGTGTTGCATACTTGTTGTCGAGGGAACGAACGAGTCCCAGGAGAACTGATCTGTTACGGGAAGGAGTGTTAACGTCCATACCGATGGATGCAACTGTATGAGTAGGTGCTTCAAAGCCGGGCTGCAAACGTGCAAATGCGTCGTTTGTAGCGGAAACGAACGGATTGATGAGTTCGTAGTTCTTCATGATACCGAGGAGTGAACCCCAGCCGATACGGCTCAGATATTCGTTCTTGAAATCTTCAGGTGCGAAGAGGTTTACCTTCTTGCCGTTCTTAAGATAAGCAACAGCATTTACGTGAGTGTGCTCACCGGAACCTGCAACACCGGCGAGAGGCTTAGCCGTGAAGCTTACCTCGAGACCGTGCATACGGAAGATCTCCTTGATGAGGATACGAGCTGTGATCTCGTAGTCAGCGCCCTGAAGTGCATCGGAATACTTCCAGTCTACTTCGAGCTGCTCCATGATTCCGTGGAAATCACCGGAAGCTGTGATGGAAGCCTTAACGCCGCCAACTTCCTTGTGACCCATCTCAGGCTTGAAGCCATAGAGGTCGAGGAGCATGATGACCTGCTCGAGAGCTGTTCTTACGGAACCCTTTGTACGCTTCCAGTAAGATTCCTTAAGCTCCTGTGAGATGCTGAGCTTCTGGGAAGATACTGTCTCGTCAGGAGAGTTTACCCAGAACTCGAGCTCTGTTGCCATAATGATATTGATCTGCTTTAAATCGTCGTGCTTGAAGCCGTGCTCTTCGCAGAGGCTTTCATCGTTTTCGAAAAGATCCATGAGCTGCTTTTCAAAATACTCGGCGCTCTTCTTGAGGACAGAACGGGAGCAGACTGCTTCACCGTTGTGGTAAAGGAAAGAAGGGATCCTGAGTGTTCCAACAGGAAGAACTGTTTCCATATCTATATGTTCATAATTATAATCAACAAACCATACTACGTTAGGGTCAGGTGTGAGGTCTACCTTACCGTCGTTAAGTGTAGCGATGCCCGGAAGGACAACGGAAGAACCGTCTGTAGCGATCGCCTGACCGTTCAGGTAACTCTCGAGATTGTCGAGAAAGTCCGAGATCGGGATCTTCTCGTCAGTGTCGTTTCCGGCAAGGTCGATAGCTGCGAGTGATACGAAGCGGATCTCCTTGTGTGCATTCAAGATGGACTTGATTTCCTCAGGAGAATGATCTCTTGGCGGAATGATATAGGTGAGAGATGGATTTACCTGAAAATTGATCATAATGTTGAACCTACCGTTTCATAAATTGAGTCAAGATTTGAATTACGACTTATTCTAACATAATGAAAATATTTGATGTTATAATCGGTATCAACTTATTTAAATAAAAATGTTTCTTGCACAAGGGGCTTTAGTGGTTAATTTGTCAAAAAACTGAAGTTGACCATTCTCTTGTGGTATAATCAACAAACATGAGAATGATGCTTAAGTTAGGGATTCAGTAAATGCAGATCAAAGTCTATTTTACCGCTTATAATATCGATGATTTCAAGAGGAAATGGTTGGCGCGCTCGCTTTTCCTGATCCTTATCGTACTCGGGGCTCTTGCGAGGCTCTTTCCGGTGGGAGACTCTGATCTATCAGGTATCCTCAACTACTCCGAACGTCTTATGAACGGTGATATCGATTACATAAATCTCGACATGAACGAGTTTTTCAGGCTTTACGGCGGCAATCTCCTGTATAGCCTCAGCATAATCTTTTACGATTTTCTGTATATCTGCGTATCCGTTATCACGGCAGCCGTCGTGATCAGGGAGAAGAGAACTTTGTCGGCTGACATAAAGGCCGGAAAGATCGTCGGAAGGGTGATCGTGATGCTCCTTTTCATCGGCGTTTTGTATCCTTTCCTTTATTCCGTAACAGCAGGTTTTACTTTTATCCTCGCTTTCATCATCGGTCTGGCCGGTTTCTTCGTCGCGAGCTACTGCTCAGGCGAGTTTTCGTTCGGCAGATCGTTCGGCAATGCGTTCAGACTGTATAAAAACAACCTTTTCACGACAGTTTTGAATTTCATTTTGTTCTTTTTTGTTTTCAGTCTTATCGAAAACATGTTGACTTTGGTCAGACAGAATGATAATTACGATACGATCTTTTCCGTTATCTATTCATCTGTCGCAGCCCTCAAATACTTTATCGGCGGACGTTTGACGGGAATCTTGTATACTGATTCAAAGAAGTGAATGCTCACAAAAAAAGACTTTTACTGAAGATTATATTTGTTGTTTTGTTTTGGTTGTGTTTTTGCCACATATAATTTATTATTATTTAGGTTAAGTTATTTCCAATTATTTCCGTTAGATGGAGGACCTTAAAATGGATGTAAAACAAGAAGCTATTAAGAAGCATACCGAGTGGCAGGGTAAGATCGAAGTTATCGCCAGAGCACCGGTTGGAACAAAAGAAGAATTGTCTATCGCTTACACACCTGGAGTTGCTGAGCCTTGCCTCGAGATCTCCAAGGATGTAGATCTCTCATATAAGTACACAAGAAGACACAACCTCGTTGCAGTTGTTACAGACGGTACAGCTGTTTTGGGCTTGGGTGACATCGGACCTGAGGCTGGTATGCCTGTTATGGAAGGTAAGTGCGCACTCTTCAAGGCTTTCGGCGATGTTGATGCTTTCCCTCTCTGCATCCGTTCCAAGGAT
>CADCPU010000055.1 GCA_902803365.1 Oscillospiraceae bacterium | reverse complement strand
TTTCTACCTCCATTCAAGACTTCTCGAGAGAGCAGCATGCGTAGCACCGGAATACGGCGGAGGTTCCATCACGGCACTTCCTATCATTGAGACACAGGCAGGTGACGTATCTGCCTATATCCCTACGAACGTTATCTCAATCACGGACGGACAGATCTTCCTTGAGACGGAACTTTTCCACGCAGGTATCATGCCTGCCATCAATCCTGGTATCTCGGTAAGCCGAGTCGGCGGTTCTGCTCAGCTCAAGGGCATGAAGAAGGTCTCAGGTCAGCTCAAGCTCCTGTACTCACAGTATAGAGAACTTCAGTACTTTGCACAGTTCGGTTCCGACCTTGATGCTGATACCAAGGCACGTCTTGCATTGGGTGAGCGTATCGTTGAAGTATTGAAGCAGAAGAGAAATTCCCCTATCTGCATGGGCTGCCAGGTCGCTATCGTATATGCCGTAATCAACGGCTATCTCGACAGGATCCCGGTAGAGAAGGTATCCGAGTACGAGACGATCCTTTTCGAGCACCTCGAGCAGAACTATCAGGAGTTTATCGACAGGATCGAAGACAACTTCTTCGAGAAAGAAGATATCGAGACACTTAAGAAAGCCCTTAAGGAGATGGAAGGTAAGATCTGATGGGAGCCGACATTAAAGCCTTAAAAAATCGCATAAAGAGTGTTGATTCATCGCTTCATCTTACGAAGGCGATGGGCTTGGTCGCGTCTTCAAAGATCCGTCGCGCAAACGACGAGATGCGAAGGAGCAAGCAGTACTTAAAGGCTGTCAATGGCGTCATGGATGAGCTTTGTGCCGATACTGCATGCCAGAAGGACAAGTTCCTCCAGAAAAACGACGGCAAGCGCGTAAGGCTCATAGTCATCGCGGGCGACCGCGGTATGGCGGGCGGATATAACTCCAACATCATAAGGCTCTACAAGGAGTATCCTGATGCGGAGATCATCCCTCTCGGCAGAAGGATCTGCGACAGGATCGGATCTGACTTCGTATCGTCCGAGACTTTTACATATGAACAGGCAAGAGAGCTCGCAGGCAAGCTCTGCGGCGATTTCGAAAAATGTGAGTACGACAGGCTCGGCATCATCTGCACTAAATATGTTTCCATGATGGTGCAGGAAGCGCAGATACTGTGGGTACTCCCGCTCGAAGCAAGAGAGAGCAAGAAGAACACGAGCATGATATTCGAACCGAGTGCCGTGAGGGTCCTCAAGGAAGCAGTTCCGGAGTACGTAACGGCAAAGATAATAGCGGCGGTCAGAGAGAGCTTTGCATCTGAAGTTGCCGCACGAAGGATGGCCATGGATTCGGCCGAGAAGAACGCACAGCAGATGATCGACAACCTGGAACTTGAGTATAACAGCGCAAGACAGGCAATGATCACACAGGAAATAACCGAGATAGTCGCAGGCAGCGGCAAACGAAGGAGACGTTAATATGAAAGAAAAGAGGATAGGCAAAGTCGCTCAGGTCATGGGACCTGTAGTTGACGTCAGATTCGAGGAAGGAAATCTTCCTGCGATCGACAACGCTCTTGTAATTCAAAAAGGCGACAAGACCCTGACGGTCGAGGTTGCCCAGCACATCGGTGACAGCACCGCAAGATGCATCGCGATGTCTTCGACGGACGGCCTTAAAAGAGGCGTCGAGGCGGTCGACACGAGAAAGCCGATATCGGTTCCGGTAGGTAAGGATACCTTGGGAAGGATCTTTAATGTATTGGGCGATACGGTTGACTTTGACGAGCCGCTCACAGACTGCGACAGATGGAACATCCATCGTCAGGCACCAAGCTACGACGAATTGTCCACATCTACTGAGATCCTTGAGACGGGTATCAAGGTCATCGACCTCCTCTGCCCATATTCCAAGGGTGGTAAGATCGGTCTCTTCGGAGGTGCCGGAGTAGGTAAGACGGTCCTCATCATGGAGCTTATCAACAACGTTGCCAAGGAGCACGGCGGTATTTCCGTATTTACGGGTGTCGGCGAGCGTACGAGAGAAGG
>CADCPU010000054.1 GCA_902803365.1 Oscillospiraceae bacterium | reverse complement strand
TGATCTTCCTGAGCATATCGCAAAGAACGAGGTCTGCATCAATAAGAGACTTGCTTCTTCTGAGGGGATCAAGATCGGCGATACGATAAAGGTCACGATCGATCCTGAGAGCGTTGTTCCGTTCGTGCGTGAACTGAAGGTCATATCTTTTTATGAAGGACGCGGCAGATCAGAGACGGGCAGAGCAATGGTGCTGTCAGAGGATGCGTTTATCGAACTGTTCCACGGAAATCCCTCGAAGATACTAATAAGATGTGAAGATCCTCAGAAGGTTGCAAACATCATCAAGACATACGGCAAGGATTGCAGCAAGACATGTAAGACAGTCGACGAGATGATCGAAGAAGATCGCGCAGGTTCATCGGGAATGATAACGCTTCTCTTCGTCATGATAGCAGGCGGACTCGGCATGACACTTATCGGTGTTATCAGTAACCAGCTCATCGGATTTGAGGGACGCAAAAAAGAATGCGCCGTGTTGCTTTCCACTGCGATGAATAAGAAGATCTTATCAGGCATCCTGTTCCGTGAAGCATTGCTCATGTCATCTGTGGCCGGTATCATCGGAACACTTATCGGAGTCGTGCTGTCACATGTTTTCGCGAACGCTATAGAGCACTCGTCGAGCTTATATATGCAGATAAGTACTGACCCGATAAAATGTGCAATCTTTTGCATAATTCTGATCCTGGTATTTTCATTAACGGTGCTCTTCCCGATAAGAAATCTCAGAAGGATGAAGATCGCTGAGCAGATCAAATACGAATAAGCGGAGGAATAAAAATGAATACTATCATTGAAGTAAATAACGTAAAAAAGACATTTGGAACAAAGACCAATCTCAACAGAGTCTTAAACGATGCGTGCATGTTCGTCGGTGAGGGAGAGTTCGTCTCCCTCATGGGCGCATCGGGTTCGGGTAAGTCGACATTGCTCTATCTTATCGGCGGACTCGACAGGGATTTTGAAGGAAGGATCGATCTGTGCGGCAAGGAGATCGGCCCAATGAAAGACGGTGAATTGTCTGACTTAAGACTCAACAATATCGGCTTCGTGTTCCAGTTCTATAATCTCGTAATGAACCTGAACGTTGAAGATAACATCCTGCTTCCTCATACGATCAAGGGCAGGTCCAAAGCAGAACTCAGCAGTGAGCTTGAAGAGATCTTAAAGATCACGGGCTTGACCGAAAAGCGTAAGGCGATGCCTGCGACATTATCAGGAGGTCAGCAGCAGAGAGTCGCGATCGCGCGTGCTGTCCTCGGTAATCCGAAGGTCATCCTCGCAGATGAGCCGACGGGCAATCTCGACTCGAAGTCCGGCAAGGAGATAATGGACCTTTTCAGGAGGCTTAACAGGGAACAGGGACTTACCATCCTTCAGGTCACGCACTCGGAAGAATGCGCTTCGTACGGCACGAGAACGGTCCGCATAGAGAATGGAAAGACCGTTGGATAAGTGGTAAACTTTATTTGAATAAGGTGACAGGGGGACAGGGATTTGCGCATCGCTATAGTCGACGATGAATCGGTTTTCAGACAGCAGATAGGACAGATAATATCGTCCTTATACGGTCGCGACGAAGTGACTTGCTTTTTGTATTCCGACGGCAAGGAACTGCTGAATTCTCTGGAACTTGGGATGGCACTCGATGCTGTATTCCTTGATATCGAGATGAAGGAGCTCGACGGTATGTCGACTGCGAAGGTGATCAGGGAAAAGAATAAGGATATCCCGATCGTCTTTCTGACGAGCCACACGGAGATGGCGATGGACGGCTATGAGGTCGAAGCATTCCGCTTCCTCGGTAAGCCCATAAATGAGACGAAGCTCCGCGAGACGCTGACAGATCTTGAACATAAACTCAAGGTCGAAGAGAAGATCGTCCTTCATAAGGATGGCGAAGATCTTATCTATCCCATATCGACGCTCATCTATATAGAGGCTGCGAATAATTGCGTGCGATTTGTGTTCAAGACTACATCAGTTGAAGTCAGGATGAAATTTTCCGAAGCGTGCAAGATGATCGATGATCTTACTTCTGATTTTGTGAAGATACACCGTTCATATTATGTGAATCTCGGGCATATCCTGAAGCTTGGTCCGAGCGAAGTCATAACATCGGATAACAGTGCCCTTCCTGTCGCGAGAGGTTCTGCTTCTGAGGTTAAGAGCAGGCTGTTTGAATATGTGAGGAGAACAGGAAGATGAGCTTGGTTGTCGCTAAACTGCTGCAATATATCCCGACATTCGTCTTTACTTCGTTTATCTCGATCTACTTTGCTGATCAAGTCTTGAAGTATCCTCTTCGAAGCAAGAACAAACTCTATATCATCAATATATCGACAGGATTCATCCTGGGACTTCTGTCTGCGATCGTAGCGATCCTCAAACTTAAGCCTGGCGGATTTATGGCTTATGAGGATCCTGAAGTATTCAGAACGGATCTCCTGTACATGATAGAAAGTTGGGAATACCTCATTACATACATTATCCTGATCGTCGGTATGAGCGGGAGATTGTGGAAAAGGATCGCGGTCTCCCTTTTGTCGGGTACGATGCTTGTTGCTTTCTCGAATATTTTCGAGCTCGTTCACGGAACGATAGCAATCATATCAAACAGGGAAGATACTGTAGGATTCTATCTTATATTTTATGGCGTTCTCTATCTCTCCATGCTGATCCGTTTTTTCATATTCAGATATATCGCTCGCTTGAGGAGCAAATATGATAATGTTCCGTTGCCTTTGCCTGTTCTTTTTGTCTCGGCGACAACATTCGGTCTGTTTATGTCAGTGGCAGGCAATACGCTGCTGAATGAATCCAAGACGACGAGGATGCGTGTCATCGCGATCATCTTTCTTATGATGACGCTTGCGGGATCCCTCATCTTTTTCTATATCCGCGCGACGCGTAAAGAGAGTCTCAGGCTTCGTGACAGG
>CADCPU010000053.1 GCA_902803365.1 Oscillospiraceae bacterium | reverse complement strand
CTTAGGCATCTTACGGAGCTTAAGGGAGAATGCCATGTTCTCACGTACTGTCATGTGAGGATACAAAGCGTAGTTCTGGAAAACCATTGCGATATCTCTGTCCTTAGGAAGAACGTCGTTGATGAGACGATCTTCGATGTAGATCTCACCCTCGGAAATATCTTCGAGACCTGCGAGCATACGGAGTGTTGTAGACTTACCGCAACCGGAAGGACCTACGAGGATAACGAACTCCTTATCAGCGATCTCAAGGTTAAAGTCGGAAACAGCAACAACGCCGCCTTCGTACTTCTTGTAAACGTGCTGGAAAGACAAACTTGCCATATTTGAAATACCTCCAAAATTGCCGATTCGCTCGGCTTTTTTACCTGTGAATACTATAACAAAGCGCTTTTCACTTAACTATATGGCATTATAACCAAAAAAAAACGGGCGATTTTGTCAACACAATTCGTGTTTTATTCACTTTGCACATAACGTTTTTCCATTGTTTGTGCAATAAAGATAAAACAAATATGATTATTCGGAAAAAGCCTATAAATCGGGCTTTATGCAACTTCACAAACCCTTATGAAGGTGCTAATACAAGAAATATGCCCTCATTGGCAAATATCAACAAAAAGCCCATAACAACAGTCAATATCATGAGCAAAGTGACCATACCGTTCCACAAGCTCAGGAGTTTCTTGTTATCCGTTTCCTTTATCTTCTTCATGATGTCGAATACGACTATGAGAGAAACAACAAGGAGTGCAAAGAGGATATCTGCCACGTATCTGTAGTGAACACCTGCCTTGCACATATCGATGAATGACAGTGCAAGCGCACATAAGAGGATAGTTCCGAAGAAGTATTCCCTGAAACCGTTCTTCTTGCGGGTAAACAACACAGGAGTACCCAGGATACCGAGTGAGAGCGGGAAGAAGAACGCTCCGATGTTATTGGCAAGATAAGTGTATCTCGGATATTGCCACAAAGCCTTCAGTTCAGCATTGATATACGGGAATACCGTCGACAGCTTCGGAGCCTGCAGATAGTAATGATATATTGCATACGGAATAAACGAGAGCATGATGCTGTTTGCTCTCGGGTCGCTTACCGTTACCTGATAGTTAAAGCCGAACTCAACAGGACTTCCGAATCTTACATAGTTATATGCCATTATCCCGCATGCGCCAATCATGGCAGGTACTGCAGCAGCGATAAGATAGAAGATCTTGTTCTTTACTGTCTCCTTCTTGTCGCCCATTACATAAACGAGCGGAACGATGGCAGCTGCGCAGTATATCAACAAGGACGGTCTCGAAGCTGCGATCATAACGATGCTGATGCTCGTTAAGATAAGGAAGATCATTCTCTTATTAAACTTATCGGAATAGTATGCCTTAAGAAGGAATGCAAAGAATGCAGCGAGAGAACCTATTCCGAAGTCAGCCGCCAAGAAGTAGAAAAATCTGTCTGTCCAAAGCGCAAATATCAGAGAACCGAATAAGAGCGCGAGATAACCGAGCACAACAAAGAAAGTCGGTATACCGTCAAAGAACCGTTTGTTCAGTTCGAGATACAATACGGATATAAAAAGAATGGAAAGACAAGCCGTAATAGCCGAAGCGAGTATCGAGCACGGCAAAGAACCTGTCAACAGATATATCGGATAATAAATGACAAATACAGGAGCAACGCCGAAGTATGAATAGAACTTGCCTTCATAGTATGCGCGGTCCCAAGCATCCTCGTCGACACCCTTCTTAGCTCTCTCACTGTGATCATAAGGGTCATCCAGCGAATTCCATACAGATTCGTCCACTCCGACATTGACCGTGGTCCTGCCGTTATGGAAAGCATCAAAGAGAAGTTCATACTGATCGTTGGTATTCGGATCGTCGAGCGGATAGTTATCGAACATCGTTCCGTTACTTCCCGACGGGATCATAAGAGACACAAGGATAACGAGCAATGCCATAAAAGCTCCGAGTCCCGCGATAATCTTCGTCTCGAGCTTCTCTGCTTTACCGTACCAGACTTTCTTATATATAAAGAAACCCGTAAGGACAAAGACCAGGAATCTCATCAGATTAAATCCGGGTTCAGGCATCTTGTTCAATGTCAGGGAAGTTATCACGTAAGGAGATTCATCTGTTTCTTCAGGGAAGAGCAGAGCAAATTCCCTGACCTTTCCGTATGAGGACTTGTTTATGGTATTGTCGTATTCGGTCGTTACAAAGATCTTGAATACGTCATAGTTACTTTGAGCTGCATCTACATATGCATAGTTATCATCTGTAAAGGTCACGTCAAGACGCGTATATCTGGCCTCGGTACCCGCTACGGCGATATATATGTTTTTCATTTCCGTATCAACGTCTTCAAATAACGCGCTTCCGTTTTGAGCTACGAGACATCCGTCTATGATCTTGGCGTCTCCGCTAACTTTTGCACTGTTGATATCAAGCGTCTTTTCCTGATATCCTCCGAGTTTCATCGAAAGAAAGGAGGCGTTGGACAAGATTACCTCCAATACGATACTTATAAGTAATACTGCTATGAGAAGGATACTGTCCTTCTTTTCTTCCTTCTTTACGATCGTCATAACTCAACCACTCCGTTTTGCACACATGATGAACGGATTATATCCCAATAACGAGCAACGAATCAACAAATAACGCCCATGGAACGGCTTTTCTATTGACTTTTGCATATTTATACATTATATTGCATAAATGTTCACCCAATTCGGCGGGAGATTTGTACATATATGTAACATGTCCGTTATTGAATTCCCGTCGACAGGTAACTATATTAATATGTATATCATTTTATAAAGAAAAGAGTGACAGTTATGAGCAAAGTAAAAGTCAGCATTATCGGTGCTACGGGATACGTAGGAGCAGAACTCGTAAGAGGTTTTGCAAATCATCCCGAGGTAGAGTTCAAGTACCTTACGTCAAGGAGCTTCGAGGGACAGTTGTTCTCCGATATCTACCCTGCATACCGAGGAATCTGCGACATAGCTTTGACAAACACTGATTATGAGACAGTCGCCAAGGAATCCGACCTCGTCATCACGGCACTCCCTCACGGAGTATCCGGTAAGACGGTCCCACTCCTCCTCGCAAACGGTGCGAGAGTTATCGACCATTCGGGCGACTTCAGATATAAGGACGTTAAGACATACGAGAAGTCTTATAAGCTCGAGCATCCGAATCCGGAGCTTCTGAAGGATGCCGTATACGGAATCCCTGAATTCTACAGAGAGCAGCTCAAGACCGCTAACCTCGTTGCTAATCCGGGTTGCTATCCGACATGTTCTCTCATCGCTTTGGCTCCTTTCCTCAAGGCAGGCCTCATCGATACTTCTTCCATCATCATCGACGCAGTATCCGGCGTCAGCGGCGCAGGCCGTAAAGAGAGCCTTCCTTATGCTTTCTGCGAGATGGACGAGAACTTTAAGCCATACGGCGTAGTCGGTCACAGACACACGACAGAGATCGAGGAGCAGGCTTCTTTCCTCGCAGGCGAGAACGTAAAGCTCACATTTACTCCTCACCTCGCTCCTTTCAAGAGAGGAATGCTCAACACGATATATGCGAGACCTTCCGCAAAGTTCACCGATGTATCGGATGAGAAGATCAACGCTATATATAAGGAATATTATAAGGACGAGTTCTTCGTACGTGCACTTGATATGAAGGTCCTCCCTGAGATCAAGGCAGTAAACGGCTCGAACTTCATCGAGATAAACGGCGTATACGATAAGGATACGAACCTGATCAAGCTCTTCAGCGCACAGGACAACCTCGGTAAGGGTGCAGCCCTCCAGGCTATCCAGGCATTCAATGCAATGTTCGGCTTTGATGAGAAGACAGGCCTTACCGTGATCCGCGGTGTATGATATAAGACAGGAGATGATATAAATGGCAGACAATAACAAGATGCCCGAACTCGATAATGACATGCAAGGCAAGATAGACCGCGCTTCGATACTCATCGAAGCGCTCCCGTATATACGTAAGCTCAGAGGACAGACGATCGTCATCAAGTACGGCGGAAACGCTATGATCAACGAAGATCTGAAGCAGTCCGTAATGGATGACATCACACTCCTCAAGTACATCGGTATCAACCCGATCCTCGTTCACGGCGGCGGACCCGACATCAACAATATGCTCGGCAAGATGAACATCGAATCCCGCTTCGTAAACGGTCTCAGATACACTGACGAGGATACGATGAGAGTAGCTCAGATGGTATTGATCGGTAAGACCAATAAGGAGATCGTCTCCAACCTCTGCACCAAGGGCGCCAAGGCGATCGGTATCTGCGGTATCGACGGCAACCTGATCGAAGCAGAGAAGCTCACCGAAGATAACATCGGCAATCCTATCGACGTAGGTTACGTAGGCAAGATCAAGAAGATCAACACAAAGGTCATCGAGATGCTCGCCAACGACGAATATATCCCGGTCATCGCCCCTATCGGCGTAGGCAAGGACGGCGAGAGCTACAACATCAATGCTGATACGGTAGCATCCGAAGTAGCAGTTGCCCTCAAGGCGGAAAAGCTCATGACACTTACAGACGTCGGCGGCGTACTCGAAAAGGACGAGAACGGAGAGGATAAGATCATCCCTGTACTCGACGAACAGTCCATCGAAGAGCTGATCGACAGAGGTATCATCACAGGCGGTATGATCCCTAAGCTTTACGGTTGTCTCGACATCGTAAAGAGAGGCGTATCCAAGGCACACATCATCGACGGCAGGATCCCGCACAGCCTCCTGCTCGAGATCTTCACCGCAAAGGGCATCGGCACAATGATCGTCAAAGACAAAGGAGTCAAGTATGGACATCAGTAACGATTTTGAATTAACAAAAGAACTCGACGAAAAATACTGTATGCAGGTATTCGGAACACCTCTTCCGGTAGCTTTTACACACGGTAAGGGCGTATACCTCTACGACCAGGAAGGCAAGAAGTACATGGATATGATCGGCGGTATCGCCGTCAACTGCTTAGGTCACGCTAACAAGGCTCTCACAAAGGCCATCAAGACTCAGGCAGACAAGCTTCTCCACTGCTGTAACTACTACTACATCCCGAACAGATCCGAGCTCGCATATAAGCTCTGCAAGATCAGCTTCGCGGACAAGGTATTCTTCTGTAACTCAGGTGCCGAAGCTAACGAAGGCGCTATCAAGCTCGCTCGCGGCTACTTCTATCACAAGGGCGTCAACCGTCATAAGATCATCACGGCTAACATGAGCTTCCACGGCAGAACGATGGGTACCATCGCAGCAACCGGCCAGGAGAAGTTCAGTAAGCCGTTCGGACCAAACGTTCCCGGCATCGAGCACGTTCCTTTTAACGATATCGCTTCATTGAAGCTTGCAGTAGACGGAACAACTGCAGCGATCATGCTCGAGCTCATCCAGGGTGAGAGCGGCGTACATCCGGCAGACGTTGAATACGTTCAGGAAGTCCGCGAACTCTGCGACAGGCTCGGCATCCTTCTCATCATCGACGAGGTACAGACAGGTGTCGGAAGAACAGGTAAGATGTTCTGCTACGAGCACTACGGCATCAAGCCTGATATCATGACTCTTGCAAAAGGTCTAGGCGGCGGTGTACCGATCGGTGCACTCCTCGCAACGGAAGAAGCATCCAAGGGCTTTGAGGCAGGCGACCACGGTTCCACATTCGGCGGTAACCCTCTCGCTTGCGCAGCAGGTATCGCTGTTCTCGATGAGATCACGGAACAGGGCATCCTCGGAAACGTCAACATCGTTTCCTCCATCATCTTCGATACTCTCAACGAGATGAAGGCAAAGTATCCTGCGATCATCGATGTACGAGGCAAAGGTCTTCTCATCGGTATCGAGTTCAACGGTTCGATCGACGCTCCGGGCCTTAAGAAGCAGCTGTTGTCAGCAGGCTTCCTCGTAAGTTCGATCGGCACGAGCACGATAAGGATCGCACCTCCGCTCATCATCACGGAGAAAGAAGCAAAGAGCTTCCTTAAGGCACTCGAGACGATCCTTAAGGGACCAAAGAAGAAAATTTTCGGAAAGTGAGAATAAGAAATGAAGCACTACATAGATTTTCATGAAGACGTAAGTTTTGAAGACCTCGATTATCTCCTCAATATCGCTGAGGATATGAAGAAAATGACAAAGGCCGGCATCAAGCATCACTATCTCGACGGCAAGACGCTCGCCATGATCTTTACAAAGTCCTCCACAAGGACACGTGTATCGTTCGAGGTCGGTATGTACCAGCTCGGCGGTTCTGCGCTCTTCCTGAGCAACGACGACATCCAGATCGGTCGCGGCGAGACTATCCACGACACGGCCAAGGTCCTCTCCGGAATGGTAGACGGAATCATGATCAGGACTTTTGCTCACCAGGACATCGTAGATCTTGCAAAGTACGGCTCGATCCCTGTAATCAACGGTCTTTCCGACGACCAGCACCCTACACAGGCTCTCGCAGATCTTCTTACGATCAAGGAGCACAAGGGCGGCCTCAAGGGCTTGAAGCTCGCTTATGTAGGCGACGGCAACAACGTTACTGCTTCCCTCCTCCAGGCTTGCGCTAAGGCAGGAATGGATATCTCCTGCGCTTCTCCTAAGGCTTACACGGCTCAGCAGAAGTACGTTGATCAGGCTCTCAAGGATGCAGCAGTAACAGGCTCCAAGATCCTTATGACGGAAGATCCGTTCGAGGCTTGTGAGAACGCTGATGTTATCTACACTGACACATGGACATCCATGGGCCAGGAAGAAGAGAAGGCAAAGAGAGTCGAGATCTTCAAGAACTATCAGGTCAACTCCAAGCTCATGGGCGTTGCGCATAAGGATGCGATCTTCATGCACTGCCTCCCTGCTTACCGCGGATATGAGGTAACAGAAGACGTTATCGACGGACCTCAGAGCGTCGTATTTGACGAGGCAGAGAACAGACTCCACGCTCACAAGGCGATCCTGGTAAACTGCTACAACAACTGATGGCATTCACTCTAAGGCAGGCCAAACGAGAAGACGCGCCGCTTCTCTCCATATTGATAAAGGATTCGATGCGCTCTTACAGCTACGATTCGGGGATAGATCCGTCTATTCTCGATTCCATGCATGAGAGGGTTGAAGACCTTGTGGAAAAATTAAAGACACACACCTGTCTTTGCTTTTTCGATGTCGACAACAGACCGGTCGGAACGATAACGCTCCAGATCAGGGACGACGTCAACCATTTCTCCTTCTCGGACACCACAAAAGAGTATCTGGCACCTTATAAGAAGGTCCTCTACATCTCGCGTTTTGCGGTGGCTGACACGCTGAGGGGAACAGGCATCGGCAAGGAGCTTTTGGACAACGCATTTCTTTTCGGCACCGAAAAGGGCGCAGACATAGCACTCCTTCATACGGCGATCGCCAACAAAGGAAGAGTCGAATTCTATAAGAACAGGGGATTTGAACTCATTGACAGTGAAGATAAGCGCGGATACGAACGCGGGCTGTTTGCCTATACGCTCCTGCCTTAAACAGTCTCGCAGCTGTAAACCTTCATCTTTTTATCTGAGATAATACTATCGGAAGAGATCTTGTCAAAAGCAAGGTCTCTTTTTTCTACGGACTCGAAAACACCGAATACGCAGGAACCTGAGCCTGACATCATTGCAAACTCGGCGCCCTCTCTCTCGAGAAGTTCCTCTGCGATCTTGATATCAGGAACTTCCTTAGCGGCAAATTCCTCAAGATCGTTAACAAAGAGCTCTCTGTGAGCACGGAAGGACTCGCCTGCAGGGATCTCGTCCGAAGCAAGATCCGCCTTAAGAGCCGCATATGCCTTCTTGTCGTAGTGCTTAGAACCCGAAGCATCAAAACCTGCGAAACACTTAGGCGTGGAAACGCCCTTGGCAGGCTTTATGAGGATGAGCGGAAGATCCGCGATCGAAGAGACCGGAGATACCACGTCGCCTATTCCCTCGCAGACACATGAACCTCCATAGAGGAAGAACGGTGTATCGGCTCCCGTATCGGCCGCGATCTTGTTGAGCTCGGCCTGGGAAAAAGGCTCGTTATAGAAATCCTGAAGAGCCAGGATGACTGAAGCAGCATCTGAACTGCCGCCGCCGAGGCCTGCCTCCGAAGGTATATTCTTGGTAAGTTCGATCTTAACAAAAGGCAGCTTCACGATCTTTTTCTTCCGTTTGAGAACGGAGAAAAAGCGCACAGCCGCCTTGTAACACAAATTCTTGTTGTTTGGTATTGGTCTGGGTGAATTCTCACATACAGTCACGATCGAATATTCGCGTTCGTCATCGATCGTGATCACAAGACGGTCACTTAAAGACACTTCCTGCATAAGAGTGTCCAACTGATGATAACCGTTAGGAATTGAACCGCATACTTTAAGATACATATTGATCTTGGCGGTAGCGGAAACGTCGTATGTGCTCTTCATAGACTGATAACAGGAAGACCTGCCGATCTGACAGATCAGCTTGCCTGCTCTTCACCCTTCTCCATAAGTTTAAAGATCTTAACCTTGCCGGTAAGAACGTCTACGTAACTGTAAGAAACCACATCGTCCTTTGCATCAGGTCTTGTATATCTTACGGAGAAAACGTTAGGATAGCATCCCTCGACGATTCCCTCATAAACGATCAGTCTCTTTCTTCCGCCGTTGGATGTGAGACGAACTCTCTGTCCTATCATACATTTGCTGAAATTAGCCTTAAACTTATCTACATCTGCCTTAATGATCAAGGTAATTACCTCCGATACAATAAATGTCCATATACATTTGATCCTTCCAATGCAACACGACGATATTCCTCGCCATATTACGACAAAAGAATAGCATTTCTTTGATAAATTGTCAATGAAAACCACAATATGTAGTATGCTTTATACTCAAAATGCCCAAAATATAGTGCTTTCGCCGATTCTTCGCATTTTCCTTGAAACAGTGCTCTTTTTTATTGTAATATTATACTCAGCCTATATTTTAACAAAGTGAGGGAACTAAAAATGTTGAGTGATATCGAGATAGCAAGATCGGCCAAGATGCTTCCTATCGACCAGATCGCAGAGCGCGTCGGGATCGACAGGGACGAACTTGAATTCTACGGTAAATACAAGGCTAAGCTGCCTTTGGACAGCATCAGGAAAAGAGAAGGCTCCAAGGACGGTAAGCTCGTTCTCGTAACTGCCATGAACCCTACTCCTGCAGGAGAGGGCAAGACTACGGTAAGTATCGGTCTTGCACAGGCACTCAATAAGAAGGGCAAGAAGGTAATGCTCGCACTCCGTGAGCCTTCGCTCGGACCTGTTTTCGGCGTTAAGGGCGGCGCAGCAGGCGGCGGATATTCCCAGCTCGTACCTATGGAGGACATCAATCTCCACTTCACGGGCGATCTTCACGCCATCACATCGGCAAACAACCTCTTGTCGGCTATGCTCGACAATCACCTTTTCCAGGGCAACGACTTAAAGATAGATAAGGACAGGATCATCTGGAAGCGCTGTCTCGACATGAACGACAGAAGCCTCCGTAAGATCACGATCGGCGTAGGCGGCGGTCTCTGCGGAGTTGAGAGAAACGAGATCTTCTCCATTACTGCTGCTTCCGAAGTCATGGCTATCCTCTGCCTCAGCAAGGATATGGAAGACTTGAAGGACAGACTCTCCAAGATCGTAGTCGCATACAACACAGACGGCGGACTCGTTACAGCAGGCGACCTCGGTGCACAGGGCGCTATGGCTACGCTCCTCAAGGATGCCATCGCTCCTAATATCGTACAGAGCCTCGAGCACGTTCCGGCATTTGTTCACGGCGGTCCTTTCGCCAACATCTCACACGGATGTAACACTGTTATAGCAACAAAAGCAGGCCTCAAGCTCTCCGATATCCTCATCACCGAAGCAGGCTTCGGCGCTGACCTCGGAGCTGAGAAGTTCCTCGACATCAAGTGCCGTCAGGCAGGCATCTGGCCTGATGCGGTAGTCATCGTTGCTACATGCCGTTCCCTCAAGTACAATGCGGGAATCCCTAAGGACAAGCTCAACGAACCTAACGTTGAGGCTGTTAAGGAAGGTTTTGCAAACCTTGCAAAGCACATCGAGAACATGACAAACTTCGGCATCCCTTGCGTAGTCGCAGGCAACAAGTTCCTGACGGATACAGACGAAGAGATCGCCATGATGAAGAAGCTCTGCGAAGAGAAGGGTGCGCTCTATGAGGCAGCCGAGATCTTTGCCAAGGGCGGCGAAGGCGGACTCGAGCTCGCTGACGCAGTATTGAAGCAGATCGAATCCAACACGGACAAGAAGCCTCAGTATACATATGAGCTCGACTGGTCCGTCGAAAAGAAGATCGAAGCCATCGCTACAAAGATCTACGGAGCAAAGGATGTCAACATCCTCCCTGAAGCAGCTGCCAAGATCAAGGAATTCACAGATTCCGGATTCGGCAAGCTCCCTATCTGCGTAGCAAAGACACAGTATTCACTCTCGGATAACGCTAAGGCTCTGGGAAGACCTGAAGACTTTACTCTCACAGTAAGAGACGTATGGCTCAGCGCAGGCGCAGGCTACCTCGTAGTACTTACGGGTGCCATCGTTACAATGCCCGGTCTTCCGCCTCATCCTGCAGCACTCGATATCGATATCGACGCAGACGGAACCATCCACGGACTTTTCTGATAAAGGAAAAACTGTCGTAGATGAAGTATCCTAATCCGACGTTTCTTAAAACGGCTCAAAAAGTCAAGCACACTCGCCGCAATCGCACTATCGCTGCGATCGCGGTGTTGTGCTTTTTGACGCTTGCGGTCCTTTTTATCCTCAAGATGGCCAATATGCAGAAGAAATACAAAAAAGACTATCCGCAGCTCGTCGGAATGGCCACGGCCACTACCACGACAAAAGAAACGACGGAGACCACCACAAAGGAAACAACGACCGAGACTTCTGAAGAGACGACCGAGACCGAAGTTCAGGAACTCGTCCCTTCCTTTACGGAGGTCACGACAACAACCGAAGAGACCGAAGCTACGACAACGGTCCAGAACAACGCTCCCGATGTGTTCAAGGAAGCAGAGAACAACTTCTACTTTAAGAACGAGCATCCTCTCCAGATCGTATCTCACGATGTAAGAGACCAGGGACTCGACGATCTCAAGGAAGACCTCGAGAGTTATATCTCCGACTACACAACGGAAGACGAGAGGGTATGTTTCTACTATGCAAACCTCTCCAATAACGAGACAATGGGCGTTAACGAACTCGATCCGATGATCCCCGCGAGCGCCTATAATCTCCCGATCGCCACGATCTACTTTAATCTCACCAACGCCAGCATCATAAATCCGAATTCGGAAGTAACATACACTTCACCGGCCGGCGGCAATTCAAGCTACATCTCGACCAACTATGAGCCGGGCAAGAGGTTCACATTAAGGACCCTGGTCCACTATGCGCTCGTCTATAACGACAATACGGCTCTTGATATGCTCCTGAGCAAGATGGGCGGTATCGACAGCACGGTCGCACACGTAAACAAGATCAGCTGCTACATAGACTATTCGAAGACAGTCCTGTACTTCGGAGCCAACAACCAGCAATTCAAGGGCAAGTACAGGAGCAGCTGCTACGATATGGTCAAATATGCGGAGAACCTCTACAGGTCCTACATGAACGACCCTTCGCAATATCAGCCTTTCGTCAACGATCTGTCTGTATCAGAGGTTCCGACTTCATTTGCGACGGCATTCGGATCTGATGCCCTTATCCTTCACTGTGCAGGCAAGAACGAGACGTGCCGCGCTTATACGGATGTCGCGATCATCGACGACTGCGAGCCGATCGCGGTATGTGTTTACTGTGAGTGTTCTTCGAGCGACAGAGCCGCCGTAATAACCGCAGATCTCTCCACTCTCCTTCAGAGATATCTTGATTCATTGCATTGATATCATATCCATTGTTAAAAAAATTTAAACAATCCCCGCAGCGAACAAATGGAGCCCCCGCAGGGATGTATAATATACATGCATGCAAATTTAGGGGGAAGTTAATGAGGCGCAAACGCATCTGTGTTTTCATGAGCGAGATCGTTCAGGTCTTTCAACATGATTGTTGTAAGGCTATCATGGCTGAGGCCAAAAAACGCGATCTGGATGTTTTTGTCTATGCCTCTTTCGGTTCCTACTCATGCCCTTACGGCAGGAATCTCCTCCTTGAACTCGGCGAGAAGAATATCGTCAACTTCCCTGATTTTTCGACATTTGAAGCTGTCATAGCCGTGCCTGATACGTTCGATATCTACGGCATGGACACCGATTTCTACGAGATCGTCAGCGAGAAGGCCCAATGTCCCGTTATCAACCTTCGAAGCGGTGACAGCGATCATTATCTCATATCTATCGACAATCGCTCGACAATGGCCGAGATGACGAGGCACTTTATCCGTAAGCACGGATTTACGAAGATCTGCTATATGTCCGGTCCGTTTGAAGGAAAAGACTCCCCTATGAGACTTCAGGGCTACCGCGACGCCATGGCCGAAGCGGGGCTCGAAGTGACCGACGATATGGTCTTTGAAGGAAATTATTGGCGTAACAAAGGCAAGGAGGCAATGGATCACTTCCTCAGCGGCGGCAAGGGTTATCCCGAGGCCATCGTGTGCGCCAACGACTATATGGCGCTCTCGATCTGCGAAGAGCTCAAGAAGCGCGGCAAGAAAGTCCCTGATGATGTCTGCGTCAGCGGTCTTGACGGCATCGAAGAAGGATTGACCTACATCCCTTCCCTGACCGGCATCGTGATCGATCCTAAGTCTTTTGTTTCCAAGGCTTTCGAGATCTTCGACAGGGTAACTTCGGGTGAGAACGTACCTCTCGTATCGATGATAGATGGAACGCAGGTCCTGCACGCCAGCTGCGGATGCGGCGATCAGTATGCTGTCCCGCAGTATAACGAGATCCTGGAGAAGTTCAACAGGACCGAGAATCTCCTGAGAGAAGCGGGACGCCTGGCATTCGATTACCAGAACAACTATACGATGAACAACGCACTTGCGGTCGCGGATTATTATTTCCATATGCTCGACTGCGACAAAGGATATCTGTGCCTTAGCGATTTCGAAAAGGATAACAATCTGTCATTCGAGGAGAGCCATATCCTCCCTGACAAGCTGACGCTTAGACAGATCATGCATATAGAAGGCAACATCAACTCCGAGATCACCAATATCGAGTTCTTAAGGAAGGATATCCTCCCTGTCGAATGCTTTGATACGGAAGAGCCGAACCTCTATATCCTCATCCCGCTCCACTATAAGAGCAAGCCGTACGGCTATCTGCTCCTGGATCCGGGCGAGGGCAAATGGATCAATTCCTTCCTCAACGTCTATATCAACAGCCTCTCAACGGCTGTCGAAAACTGTATCAACAACAGTTACTACAATAAGATGTCCGATATTCAGAAGATCTCCATGACAGATCCGCTCACGGGGCTTTTGAACAGGCGAGGATTCGAGTTCGAGCTTCAGAGGATCTTCTCTGAACACGGCATCATGCCTGATATAAGCATTGCCAGCATCGACCTCGACCGCCTTAAGTTCATCAACGACTCCCACGGCCATAACGAGGGCGACTTCGCTCTTAAAAAGCTCGCGGAGGTCATAAACGGTCTCATGGAAGAAAACGAGGTCTGCGCCAGGTTCGGCGGCGACGAGTTCTGTGCGGTCCTGTTCAACACGGATAAGGACAGGGCAGAAAGATTCGAGGCCGATTTTGAGAAGGCTCTCATCAGGGCAACGGAAGAATCCGGCAAGCCGTATCCGATCCATGCGAGCATCGGTATCAGTGAATTCAAGACTTCGCAGACAAGCGACATATTCACCTGCTTCAAGATCGCAGACGAGAAAATGTATGCCAGAAAAAGGGCTTATAAGAGCAGTCTGAATAATAAGGATCTTTGATCCGCAAATTGTTATTAATATTCCGAATTGTATGTTATAATACGTGAGATTCATCCCACCTGATCTGCAGTCGGATCGGGTCTCGTGCAATAGAGTCCCGTGAACCCTGTCAGGTCCGGAAGGAAGCAGCAGTAAGCGGATCGCTTTATGTGCCGCGAGGGTGCCTGCCCGACTGTAGTTTAGGTGGGACGGATCTTTTTTTATTTTCAGGATTTACGGGAGGAAGATCATGGAGCATATCGCGTTATACAGACAGTTCAGACCTATGAATTTTGACGAGATCGTTGAACAGGACGGCCCCGTCTCTTCCTTAAGGCAGGCTGTCAAGCTCGGCAGGGTCGGCCACGCTTATCTCTTCTCAGGTCAGCGCGGAACAGGTAAGACTTCCATCGCGAAGGTATTCTCCAGAGCCGTAAACTGCGAATCTCCCGTCAACGGCAATCCATGTAACGAATGCGCGATCTGCAAGGGCATCATAAGCGGGTCCCTGATGGACGTCATCGAGATCGACGCAGCTTCCAACAACAGTGTTGATAACATAAGAAGGATCTGCGAAGAAGTAAGCTTCGCACCTTCCAAGGCTAAATATAAGGTATATATCATAGACGAGGTCCACATGCTCTCGGTTAGTGCGTTCAACGCACTCCTCAAGACATTGGAGGAGCCTCCGAAGCATGTTATATTCCTCTTCGCGACGACTGAGCCGCACAAGATCCCCGCGACTATCCTCTCGAGATGTCAGCGCTATGACTTTAAGAGGATCACGGTGGAGAGCATCGCTTCACGTCTCCGCTACATCTGTGAGAAAGAAGGCTTCAAGGCTGACGAAGATGCTTTGACACTCATCGCTTCCCTCTCTGACGGAGCCATGCGTGACGCCGTTTCCCTTCTCGATCAGACGGGAAATGCCAGTGCCGAGAAGATCATCACGCGCGACAGCGT
>CADCPU010000052.1 GCA_902803365.1 Oscillospiraceae bacterium | reverse complement strand
TCCCGCGCGCTCGAGCACGGCCTTGCACTTGGCAACGAGTATCGGAAGCGAGAACGGCTTGGTGACATATTCGTCTGCACCGAGCGAATATCCCAGCAGCTGATCCTTCTCCTGAACCTTGGCCGTAGCGAGGATCACCGGGACGTCTTCCCTGGACCTGATCTTCCTCAGAAGCTCAAAGCCGCTCTTACCGGGCATCATGACATCGAGTATCACAAGGTCGTAGCGCGTCTCCTCGAAGGCTTCCCACGCCTTGTCGCCGTCCTCTTTCGCATCCACGTCATAGCCGTTGTCGGACAGATAGTCCGTCACGACTTCGCGCAGGTTGTCATTGTCTTCGGCAAACAAGATCCGTGGCATCTTCATAACCTCTCCTTCGTTTTGTTCACACTGATCATAACTCTCCCGTGTGTACTCCGTGTGTCACCTTTGAGATTAAGTATATAATAGTTGCAAAAGTTTCTGAAGTTTCGCGGAGGTCCAATGAAAGTCACAATCGCCATGGATTCGTTCAAGGGAAGCCTCACCTCGCTCGAGGCAGGCAATGCAGTGCGCACCGGCATCTTATCCGCCTGCCCTTCCGCATCTGTCACCGTACTGCCCCTGGCCGACGGAGGCGAAGGCACGATAGACGCGATCTCGCCCTTTGTTGGCGGCGTTCGAAAAAGCGTTACTGTCCGAGGCCCGCTCGGCGCCCCCCTCGAATCGTATTATATCTGCTCGCCATCCACGGGCACCGCATATATCGAGATGGCAAAGGCCTCAGGCCTGACGCTCATATCCTCGTCGGAGCTTGACCCTTACCGTACTTCAACTTATGGTACCGGCGAGCTTATTCGTGACGCGCTCGAAAACGGCCTGAAGCGCCTCGTGATCTGCATCGGTGGCAGCGCCACAAACGACGGCGGCGCAGGAATGCTGACTGCTTTGGGCGCCCGTTTTCTTGCCAGCTCAGGATGTGATATCAAGCCCGGTGCGATCGGCCTCAAAGACCTTGATCACATCGATCTTTCCGCCCTCATGGGACTTGATGCGGACATCACAGTCGCCTGCGACGTAACAAGCCCGCTTTGCGGTCCTAACGGCGCGAGCCACGTCTACGGTCCGCAGAAAGGCGCGACATATGAGATGGCTGCTGCCATAGACTCCTGGCTTAATCACTACGCCGAAGTCGCAGGCTTTGACCCTTATGAGGAAAGCACCGGCGCGGCAGGCGGCATGAGCTTCGCGCTCAAAAACTTCCTTGGCGCCCGTCTTAGGTCTGGCGCAGATATCGTCGCTGAAGCAACAGGACTCGAATCCGAGATAATGGCCTCCGATATAGTCATAACCGGCGAAGGTCGAATTGACAGCCAGACCTTGAACGGCAAAGCCCCGTTTAAAGTCATGCAGCTTGGAAAGAAGCACGGCAAGACCATTTTCGCGATCTCGGGAATATTGGGCGACGGCTATGAAGAATGCCTCCGGGCAGGTTTTGACCGCATCGTACCGCTCATCCGCCCTACGATGGACAGAGAGGAAGCGATCCGAAGCGCTATCGACACGGCGGCCGATCTGTTTAATAATATGGAGAAAAAACAGGAAGTATAAGTAATGAGACCTCAAAGCGCACCACCCAAAAAGAACCTTCTTAAAGGGATCGGAAGTCTGATCCTCGCGGCAGCAGTTGACGCCGGCGCCATATATTTCAGGCACGACAAGCTCTCGCAGATGATCCCTGCCATCATGATAAGTCTTTTGTTCTGGTGGTACGGCGTATATATGATCCGCTCTTACGTCAAGGCAAACAAAGCATATAACGATGGCGAATACAGCGGCATGACGGAGCTCGAGAGGCGCATCATGCTCACTAAGACAAGGAAAAAGGGCAAGGATATGTTCGCGGTATGCGACGGGATCGCCTTGGGATACAAGATATTGATGATCGTCGTCCTCATCGTTTTCGCGTTCACTTTCCCATTCGCTATCACAATGAAGCTGAACGACTATCCCTCGATCAACATCCCGTACTACTGGGGCTTTATAATCGGAGTCGTGATCATTATCATCTCTGCTTTTTTCGGACTTAAGAATGATATCGGATTCATCAGCAGCAAAGAGCTAAGGAAAGTCATCCGCGAGAAAGACTACGACGAGGTCAGGGTAAATATCGACTTCATGATGGCCACCTACCACGACATGGAAAAAGGGATCCTGGCGATCGGACAGAGCTACTATGTTGTGTTCATGCAGAAGTTCTGCGATGTAGGCGATTACGACGACCTCATAAGGGTCGAGAGCTACTACAGGAAGGACGTCAACCCTACAGACGAGACACCGCGCTATTTTGTAAGGATCATCACGAGCAAGATGCGGACTTCACTCATGTGCGAGGATAAGATCGCCGCAGAACTCGTCCTGCGCGAATTCGAGATGAAAGGCATGGCGACCAGAGAGTGCGGCGACGAGACGGGCAAGTACAAGAAAAAAAACCGATAAATTTAATAAAATAGCAGGCACGAAATGTCAATTTGCTTTATAATGTTTGAGGAATAAGTACAACGGAGGGAACATATGAGATTATCCGATCTTTTGCAATTCAACGACATCGTTATCCAGTGCCACGACAACCCCGATGCAGACGCGCTCGCATCAGGCTATGCGATCTGGTGGTTCTTTAAGCAGAACAACAAGAATGCCAGGTTCATCTACAGAGGCCGCAACAAGATCCAGAAGAGCAATCTCATGATAATGTTAAGCGAGCTCGAGATCCCGGTAAGTTACGAGCCGGATTTCAGCGACGTCCCCGAACTTCTCGTACTGGTCGACTGCCAGGCAGGTCAGCGTAATGTCACGACCACTCAGGCTCAAACGATCGCAGTTATCGACCATCACCAGGTCGCAGGTCCCCTGCCGGAACTTTCCGATCTACGTAACACGATGGGCAGCTGCTCAACGATCTGCTGGGATCTTCTGAGGACAGAAGGTCTTGACGCCAACGCCGACGAACTGCTCTCTACGGCACTCTACTACGGTCTTTATACCGATACGAACAGGCTCTCCGAGATGGCGCACCCTCTTGATCGCGACATGATCGATAACCTGAGGTACAAAAAAAGTGTTATCACTTCAATGATCAATTCCAACATCTCGCTTAATGAGCTACGCATCACGGGAGAAGCGATCACCAATTATGAATACCTCGAAGAACACAAAGTTCTCTTCGTTCAGGCCGAGCCATGCGATCCCTGCATCTTGGGCCTCATAAGCGACTTTGCTCTGGAGACCGAAAGCGTCGACATCTGCATCGCGTTCTATGTTAATGATGACATCGTCAAGCTCTCAGTCAGGAGCTGCACGAAGGAAGTCCACGCCAACGAGCTTGCCGCTTTCCTCACAGAAGGCATCGGCGGCGGCGGAGGGCACGTCATCAAGGCCGGCGGCATGATCAGGGCAGAACTTCTTCCTGAAGAAGCAGACGCATATCTTCGCCACAGACTGGAACAGTACTATGATATGTACAGGATCATGTACGCCAAGGATACGACCCTTGATACAAGGCAGATGAAACTCTACAAGAAGCGTCAGCAGGCACTCGGTTTCATAAGGCTCACCGATGTTTTCGAGCCCGGCACGAGCATCACCGTAAGAACGCTCGAGGGGGACGTATCATTCGAGATCGAGGACTTCACTTACCTAATGATCGGTGTAGCAGGAGAAGTATGGCCGATCTCGGAAGCCAAGCTCGAAGACAGCTATCAGATAACCAACTTCAAGTTCAACAAGACATACGAATATGAGCCGAGCATAATCAATAACGAGACCCACGAGGTAAAGCGTGTCCTCGAATACGCAAGGACCGCCATGACAAAGAGCCAGTCAAAGATCTACGCCAAGCCGCTCGATCACGCCGTCAAGCTCTTCACCGCATGGGCTGAAGAAAATTACTACTTCGGAAATATAGGAGATTACATTGTCGTCCGCCAGGATGACGAGCACGACATCTACATCGTCTCCGGCAAATTATTCGACGACTTCTACGAGCCGGCCTGATATC
>CADCPU010000051.1 GCA_902803365.1 Oscillospiraceae bacterium | reverse complement strand
GTCTGACAATAAGGAAAAACCCTCAGTCTATAGTCTACGCACTTGGAGCCGTCCGCGTCCATAATAAAATCGCATTGAATTATTACAGAATCGGGGTCGGTTAATGAGTAATTTCCACCAAAACAAAAGTTCGAGAGAGAATAGAAGATATAATGCCCGTTATACTTCTCGATCGGCTGGAGTCTGTGAGGGTGTGTTCCGACCACTATGTCAACGCCGTAATCGTCAATAAGAGCGTGGGCTATCTTCTTCTGTCTGTCGGTAGGTTCATATGTACCTTCTGCACCGAAATGGCATGAAGCGATAATGATCGATGCACCGTCATCTCTTAAGCCTTTGATTATGCCTGATACATCTGATGCGTTGGTATCGTTTCCGAGTCCGACCATTCCGATGATAATGCCGTTGGATGCGGTGAATGTCGCACCGTATTTGTCATCACTCCAGATAATGCCGTATTCATCGAGATTATCCCTTGTATCCTGAAGACCGTCCTCCCAGAAATCCATCGTGTGGTTATTTGCGATATTTACTGCCTCGATGCCGTTAGTGGTAAGCATCTCAAGGTTATCGGGATCCATACGGAAAATATACTGGTTATCCTTGTGTCCCGTTTTGTTTGTAACGGGGTTTTCAAGGTTAATGAGTGTAAGGTCATCGCTCTTAAAAAGCTCTGCACAGTTCTGGAAGCAGTACTCCATGTCGCCGTCGACAGTGCTGTCGAACTTCTTGTTGCTCGATCTGTAATCCTGGGTAAGAGTGCAGTCACCGGTAAATGTAACGGTAACAACGCGCTCTTCGGGAGCCAGAGTGGGCATGGGCGTAGGAGTTGCGGTGGGTGTTGCGGTAGGCGTCGGGTCGGTGGATACCGTCTCGAGCATCATTGTGGTCGCCGCGGACTGAAGGATCTCAGTGCTTAACGTTGTAGTCTCTGAAGAATCAGAGGGGTCTGTCTTTCCGGAGCACGCGGCAACCGACAAAATCAGCATAATTACTGCGGTCATTGCCGCAAGGATCTTCAAAGAATCACGTTTTTGAGAGCTTCCCACCTGATAGATCTGCCTTTCAATAAAAGTAGAAATGCCGACAAGATGTCGGCAGATTTATTCTATCATTTTTTTGCAAAATCAATCTAAAAAATTCTTAATTTAGAAAACCAAAAAAGCCGTTCCGAACGGTTTGATGCCTATCTTCCTGGTACCGCCGAGGATTCCGCCCAGAATATACTGTTCTGAAAGCGGACGGATCTCACCGTCGTCACCTGACGCCTTACAGTCAAAACTGCCGTAATGCTCGCTGACATCAACGTATACCGGCTTATCAGACCTGTTCATGACAAATACGATCGCCCTGCTGCCCGATGCTTCCTTGCCGAATGCATCACGGCCTTCCTTGAGGTATCTTACAAAGGCGAACGTGCCGCCTTCTGCCATGAGAGTCTTGTAATAGCCTGTACGGAGGCACTCATTCTCGGTCCTGATCCTTGCGATGCGCTTAAAGTAAGCCAGAGCATCCTGGCCTTTGCGGTCTACCCTGTTCCACGGATATGTTCTTCTGTTGAACGGATCTTTATAGCCTTCCATAAGGACTTCATCGCCGTAGTAGATGCAGGACGCGCCTATGTAGCATGTCTGGAATGCAAAAGCCATCTTGGCAAGGGACGATACTATGTCATAGTACTTGGCTTCAACCTTGAATCCGCGCTGAATATCCCTGTCATCAGTATCTTCAGGTCTGGAAAGCATGGTCATGATCCTGGGAACGTCGTGTGAAGACACGAGATTCATCATCGCGTAATAAGCTTCCTCCGGATACCTCTCGCGGAAACCCTCAAACCTTGTGTTTGCTATATCCGCATCAATATATCCGCAAAGGAAATCCAAAAGGATGTGCCTGAACGTATAACCCATTACGGAATCGTGCGTATTTCCGAGCATGAAATCACGGTAAGAGCCGTAACTGCACTTATTGGAAGCGTCTTCCCATACTTCTCCTATTACGGCGCCTTCTCCTCCCGTCTTCTCTTTGACGGTCTGTCTCATCTGTCTTATGAAGCTGTCCGGAAGCTCGTCAGAAACATCAAGCCTGAAGCCCGAAGCGCCTCTTGAAGTCCATGTATCGACTACGCCGTCTTTACCGAAAATGAAATTCCTGTAAGACAGGTCGTCTTCATTGATATTTGGAAGATCCGGAAATCCCCACCACGACTCGTATCCGACAGAGCCGTCCTGGTTTCTGAAGAAGTTATACCAGGAACGGTATCGGCTCTCCTCGCCTTCATTAAAGGCCTTGTACGCACCAATGCCTTCATAACGGTCAAACTTGTTAAAGTATTTGGAGTCTGCGCCCGTGTGGCTGAATACGCCGTCCAGAATTATCTTTATGCCTCTTTCGCGGCAAGCGTTTTCGAGGCTCATGAAAGCCGATGTGCCGCCAAGGATAGGGTCGACGTTAAGATAGTCAGCCGTATCGTATCTGTGCGAAGATCTGGCTTCAAAGATCGGATTAAGATAGAGAACATTGATGCCGAGCTCTTTCAGGTAATCGAGTTTCTCTTCGATTCCCTTAAGGCTTCCGCCGTAGAAATCACAGGCAAGATAACCCGTCTC
>CADCPU010000050.1 GCA_902803365.1 Oscillospiraceae bacterium | reverse complement strand
GCAAGAAGAGGCAACAGGATAATCTATTTTAAGGACGGTACGATCGGTGGCGAACTCGACTTGGGTCCGTATGTCAGCGGAGACAAGGAGCGTCACGAGAAGCTTCGTAACTTCCTGTCGGATATGGGATGGTGATCTGATGATTACAAAACTGATCAAAGCCAACTTCCGCAAGGATATAACACAGATGATCAGCTTCATCCTGATCGTTATACTCTCGGCTACGATGCTGCAGGTCGGTATCACGCTCCTTCTGGGATATTCACAAAGCCAGAAGCAGATCTTGGAGGATATCAACAGTGCGGATATCGTCATGCATTTCGGAGAAAATCTTACCGATGAGCAGTATCTGGAGGTTCAGCGTTATATTGAGTCGCTTTCTGAAGTCGATAAGTATGAGACTGTCTCCTTTGTCAGATTGGGCATGACCACGAAGGAGGAAGTTACCGACTCAAAAGATGTGACAGATGATTATTCCGTATCCTTGGATTTTATGGAGTATCCGGCTGACAGGGATATCGATAAGGTCATCATAAACAAAAAGGCTGAAGGCACCTTCAAGAACCCGATATATATGTCGACATATAATTACAATATGCATTTTGCCGACTATAGTCTTGGTGATGATATCGAACTGTTTGTTGATGGCAAAGTATATGTCTTTCAACTTGCGGGACTCTATGACACACTGATCATGGATGATTTCGTATATATAGATCCGTCTCAGCTTTATGAGATCGAACAGGATTATGAGCGCAACAGGACTGATATCCTGATCAAAGTCTCTGATGAATGTGATGTATCCGATCTTAACGACTTGATAACGGATGAGATGGCTGCCAAGCACGGTGACATCCGGTTCGGCATATCCTGTATCGATGAATACATAATGTCGGACCTCATTATGGTAAATGTTATTTCAGCAATACTTTGCGCATTTTCGATAATCATTACCATTGTAGTTATGGTCATCATCTACTTCAGGATCGTAAACAGTATCGAGCAGAATATCACCAATATCGGTGCACTTAAGGCTCTCGGCTGTACGGGATCTCAGATAAGGACCGCACAGGTTTTGGAGTTTACGATAACGGCGGTCGCAGGCGTCGGAATAAGCACAGTATTATCCGTGTTCTTCATGGGACCTCTTACAACTCTCATGAGCAGCGTAACGGAATTGAGCTGGGATGCTCATCTCCTGCCTGTCGCGATCATCGCAGCATTTGCACTGTTCATTGTGCTTACCGTCGTAATGTCGCTGATATCAACAAGGATGATCAACAGGCTGGATCCGATAGTCGCACTGAGGTTCGGTTTCCAGAGCCACAGTTTTAAGAAGAATCATCTGCCTTTGACGACAACAACAGGACCTCTTGTTTGGCTCATGGCACTTAAGTCTGCGATAAGGAACAAGAAGCAGAATATAATGGTAGTCCTTATCATGATCGCTGTAGGAATATCGAGTGCGTTCATCGCTTATTTTGCATACAATATCTGCTATAAGCCGATCAACCTTTATTCATTTCTTCAGATATCGAATGCTCACGGTCAGGTGATGATCGATTCCGGAGATGATGATCCGGTATCGGAGATCCTTACGATACCGCATGTAACTGAATGCTACACGTCCAGGACCGCGATCAGTACTGTCGAGGGCAAGAATACTTCACTCGTTATATTTGATGACTGCTCGGCGGTAACATCGTTCAATCTTATTGACGGGCGAATTCCGATCTACTCGGATGAGATCGCATACAGTGCGACCAAAGCTTCAAGTGAAGGCCATATAATAGGTGATTATGTAACGATCCCTTATAACGGCATAGAGAAGGATTTTATCATCACGGGTCTTGTGCAGGGCGTAGAGAATATGGGCGGCTTCGTCATCATGAACAAGGACGGGGCAGATCTTCTCGGGATAGATGCAGGTAGCGGCAGATACAGCTTTATGGTGGACAAAGAAGACAGTAAGACTGTGCAAAGCGTAATTGAAGAGATCGAAAACAGATACGGTAACAGACTCAGCATGTATCTTAATCTGCTTGAGGGACTCAAGACTGATGAGGTCATCATAAGTTCTCTCATCATCACGATCCTTGTTACTATAATAGCGATACTTGTCATACTTCTTACGATGGCACTTCTCGTTAAGACGATCATCATAAGAAAACAGAAGGAATTCGGTATCCAGAAAGCTTTGGGATTCACGAGCTCCCAGATAAGAAGACAGCTGATGATGTCGATGATGCCTTGCATCTTTATCGGAGCTTCAAGCGGATGTGTAATAGGACTTCTTAATGCCAACCGCGTACTCGCGATGATGATGAGTTCTCTCGGAACTGCATCATGTCACCTTCCGATATTTCCATGGATGGGAATAGCTGCGATAGTTTCCGTACTCCTGATCTCCATGCTCTTCATATGGCTCATGTCAGGTAAGGTAAAAAAGATAACGGCGTACTCACTCATAAAGGAATAAATACCCTCTTGGCGCACTGCAGTTCTCTGCGGTGCGCTTATCTTTGCGCTC
>CADCPU010000049.1 GCA_902803365.1 Oscillospiraceae bacterium | reverse complement strand
GTAACGCCCTTCTTGGTTTGGGGCGCATTCATCAATTCAACATCATTCATTTGTATTCCTTCTCCTTTTCAAACCCGCACATTCTAACACAATTCTTTTTGTAATCTACTCCCAAATTCACGCAAAAATGGCGTTATAAGTATCGCTACTCATAACGCCATCACTGTTCTTTCAGACAGATATGTTACTCCTGCTGCTCCTTAAGCTTTTCCAACTCGTTTTTGGTCTGGATATATGACCTGATAAAGCACACGATCATTGCGACCAGCGATGGAACAGTTATGAGAAACCAGATCAATTGCGCTTCCATTCCCCGCATGACGATACTGTGGTCGTTCGCATTGGATATGATACCGATCACTCCGGAGACGATCGCTACCGCAAGACACGTCAAAGGCGCGATAATCTTAACTTTTTTGTTCGTCTTCCATTCGATCAGATAATAAATGGAATACGCCAGGCAGATCACTATCGCAGGTGTTGTAAGACACCATATCAATATAAAAGGAACAGGCAATATCTCTTCTTTGATAAGCGCAACTGCCAACACCGATAACAGGATCAGAGAGATAGCCGTAATGAAAAGGGTCAAAGGTTTCTTTAGTTTGTTCATATAAGATGGTCCTCCCGAACCCACAACATGTAATCACCTATCTGATTCAATGATACACGGATTATTTTGATAATCAAAGTAATTTTGTGGCAATTACGCTTTTCGAAAATCATTGCCAGAAAAATCCGCGCTTGATATTATAAAATCAATAATCAGACATTCGGAGGACGGACATGGCAGTATTAAAGAGCAATCTCTGCCCGACTTGCGGCGGACTTCTCGACATCGATCTTGATAAGCAGATGTATGTCTGCACGTTCTGCGGTGTCTCTTTTGACTATGAGTATTTTCGCGAAGAAAACGTAAAGGAAATAGCTTCCAAAGCCCTCCTCAGAAGCGAGTTCGGCTCGGCCAAAGACGCCTATGAATTCATGCTCACAAAAGATCCGCACGACTTTGAGGCACTGCGCGGCCTCTTCCTCTGCAAGGTCGAATGGCAGGACATGACCCGGATGAAAAAAGAAAGCGAAGTCAAAGTCAGCGCTGACGAGCCTGCTCTGCTGAACGCGATCGAAAATTGCGATCCTGAAGACAAGCCATACTTCGAAAAGGTCCGCGAGGCACTTAAGGAGCTTCATCATTACAGGGATCTGACGGCCGAGGCTAAGAAGATCAGCGAAAAAAGGGACGAGACCATAGATGCGCTCCACAATATTGAAGACGAACTCTATACGACTACTCACCTGTTCAAGGTAGTTACCTCTGAAATTGACAGAATGGAACCGAAATCACGTCAGTCGGCCATCAGCCTTGCGCTCGTGGTCCCTCTGTTTGTACTGATGGTATTCGTTTACTCTATAATGCAGCATGAATGGAAGCAGCTTATCGTTTTCGCGATAACAGCAGCAGTAGTCATTGCCTGCTACCACCTGATCAAGTTCATCATCGCCAAATATCTTACCAAGAGCATGGAACCTTACAAAAAAGAACGCGCTGAGCTGACTGATCAATTAGATGCAAAGAACACTGAGGCAAAACAGTCCATTGCCAGATACAACGAGCTCGTGCAAGAGTTTATGGATATGGATTCATGATTTATTCTTCGTAAACAATCTGCCAAACAGCGACTTCTTCTTTGCAGTCAAAGTAACGCCCATCTTCTGCAGGTTGTCAGCGATATCTTCAGAATACTTATCGACATCGAGAAAACGCTCTTTGCCCTTTGTAACAAGACACATCTTTGGCGGCTCACAGCAGAGCAGCTTATTGAAGACATCTATGTCATCCGGATATTGGGTAACCGTCTTGCCGTGGTTGTATCCGTGCGCCTTCTGCCATAAAGCCAGATCCTGACAAAAGTTCTTCTGTTCAGGCATCTTGATCTTATCTTCGAGCTCACCGTCATATGCCCAATGAAGCAGATTCCAGATTGCATGCGCCTCAATGCAAAAGCCTTTTTTGAATGCATCCATCCCAAAGTCTTTGCGCTTTGTATGAGCTTGGCAAAGTTCATCAAGGTCCGTCTCAAGCGCTGCCGTATCTTTGAGCGCAATATCTTTCAGGCAAGATATGAACGCCTTCTCGAATACGGTTATCTTCTGTCCGAGTTTCTTCTCCGCTTGTTCCAGTCCCGCATCAAGCAGCTTGGCATTCTGATACCATATGCCCATAAAAAGATTCACGACAACACTGCCGGAAACCGAGCTCTGAGCCTGGCCGTTCTCTTCGGGCAGGATAAGTTTTATCCTCTCAGGCATGTTCGCCGCCAACAGCCCCGGCATAACGTTATAACTGAAATATGTGTGATCTGTTCCGGGGTCTGTTACTGCTGATATTTGTTCCATCTGCGCGTTCTCATAGAGCACGTCGTTCAAATACTCCATATCTTTCTTCTTGAACGCCAGATAGAGCTTAAGCAGATGATCGTCTCCTCGGGACATTCTTAAGAGCAGATTGATCTTACCCGCAAAACCGGTCTCCTTGAAACTGACCATATCCGTCTCACGCCTGCGGGTGGCAAATATCTCTTCAAGAGCCAACGGATATATGTCAGCTCTCTCATCATGAAGCTTCTCATATGCTTCAGTAAGTTTTTGATAGTCTTTATCATTCATTGCATATTTCCTCATTGTCGTATGCAATGAATTATATCATTGAGATAATCTCGAAAGGAAGACATCTCGTCAAACTGACTTTGCTCTGTGATTGCGGCTGATTATGAGTGCCAGCACCACGCCGAATACCAGGGATACTGCAAGTCCGTATAAAGGATTCGGGAAGACAAATTCCTGATGCTTCCAGACTGTCTTTATAAAGTACAAGGCAGCAGGACCCACGAGCTCCGTCACAGCCGTCATTCCC
>CADCPU010000048.1 GCA_902803365.1 Oscillospiraceae bacterium | reverse complement strand
TTCAAAGTTCCCTTTGTAGCATAAACGTCCGTAGGATATTTGCGGATAAAGACATCCGCACCGCTTATATGGTCGCTGTGTCCGTGCGAGAGAAACATCGCGTTTATGGAATCAGGAGACGTCCCTACTGCATCAAGTGCGGTAACGACCCGCTTGCAGGACTGGCCGCAATCAAAGAGGAGATTCAAGCCCTTGACCCTGACTAATATGGAATTTCCGCTGCTCCCGCTGAAGAGAGGGATCAATTGAAAAGGTGATTCCATTATGCTTCACCGTCATTCTCGTAGATAGTCGAATCAACTCTCTCGATAGAGGCGCCGAGAGCAGTAAGCTTCTCGATAATGTTCTCGTATCCTCTGTCGATCCTGCCTGCAGAACCGATATAAGATGTTCCGTTCGCCTGAAGTGCTGCGCATACGAGAGCCGCGCCTGCACGAAGGTCTGTAGCATTTACTGTGGCAGGCTTAAATGTATCGATGCCGCTTACGAGAGCAACACGTCCGATACAGTTTATGTTGGCACCCATCTTCTGAAGCTCGGCAACGTACTGGAATCTTGTCTCCCATACGTTCTCATGCATCTTGCTCATGCCTGTGGCAAGGCAGAGGAGAACAACAGCCTGAGGCTGGAGATCCGTCGGGAATCCCGGATAAGGAGCCGTCTTAAAGTTGGTTCCTTCGATCTCCATGTCGTCTTCTTTATATACTCTGATGGATTCGTCGTCTTCTTCAATGGTGTAACCCATCTCACGCATCTTAGCAGAAAGAGGCTCCATATGCGTAGGGATAAGGTTATGGATAGTAACGTCACCGCCCGTTACGGCAGCGGCGATCATATAAGTACCTGCCTCGATCTGGTCAGGGATGATCGAATAAGAGAAATTACCAGGAAGCGCAGGAACACCCGTGATCCTGATGGTATCAGTACCTGCACCCTTTATCTTCGCGCCCATTGAGTTAAGGAAGTTCGCAACATCAACGATGTGCGGTTCCTTGGCCGCATTGATGATCGTGGTAACGCCCTGAGCCTTGGTAGCTGCGAGCATAACGTTGATCGTAGCACCTACGCTGGCGATATCGAAAAATACTCTGGTTCCCTTAAGAGGGCTTGCCTCAAGCTTGATGATACCGTTCTCTATATCCCTTGCATTTGTTCCCTTGGCACCCATGGCCTTAAAAGCCTTGAGGTGATAGTCGATAGGACGCTGACCGAAGTTACAGCCGCCCGGCATCCTCAGATATGCCTTACCGCATCTTGCAAGGAGAGCTCCGAGAAGATAGTAAGACGCACGGATCTTGGATACCTCCGGACCCGTAGCTTCATATGTATTGATCGTAGTAGGATCGATCTTAAGGGTATAAGGACCCATTTCTTCAACTGTGGCACCGATCGATCTGCACAGATCGACCATGACCTTAACATCCGATATATCCGGAACATTCTCGAGAGTACAAGGGCCGTCGAGCATCATAGCCGCTGCCAAAACTCCCAATACGGCATTCTTGCTTCCACTGATATTGATATCGCCCCGAAGTGGTGTGCCGCCTGTTATCTTATATGAATACACTTTTATCTGTTTCCTTCGTTCTCTGTGTTCTTGATCTTGTTATCCATGACCGTTGCCTCATCGAGCACTAGTCTTACCGCCGATCTTATCGGCTCGGATTCCTCCTTGGTCTCGACCTTGCCCTTACCGGTCAGATTTTTGTTGATCTTATTTTTGCCCTCAAACAACTTAGCCCCTATATTATACATTTTTTTGTCGGTATTTGGGTGAATAAGTGTCTTATCCTTATCTTCCAATTTGACAAAATCCTCTTTGCTTATCTTCGGAGCCCTTACTTCAGGCGTTTTCTGCGGTTTTTCGACTGTTTTTTCAGTCTGCTTTACGCTCTGCTGAACGACCGGCTGCATCAGGAATTCCTGCATTTCCTTCTTTTTCTGACGCTCCTGCTCTTCCATCTCGCGCATCAGCTGCTCGGATTCTTCTTCTTTCCTTATGGCCTCCCTGCTCTCTTCGAAAGCCTCCAGGACTTCCTCGCTGTAGCATACGGCTTCCTGATCGTCGATCTCATAAGTTTCAGGTTCGACTTCAGGCTCATCGTTGAGGTCTTCATCTTCCGCAGCCTCGTAGTCGTCTTCGTCATCAAAGACTTCAACATATGTAAGCTCGTCCACAAGATCCTTGAACCTCTCATCGCCGTAAAGGTTGATGAGCTTAACTATCTCGATATCCGCAGCCTTGTCCAAAGGCTCCGTGAGATTTGAATGTTCAACAAACTCGGTCACATCAAGATAACCCTTCGACTTTGAAGCCTCGATGAGCTCGCGTGCAAAGAACACTGCAGCAGCCCTGATGTAAGGCATATCTGCCAGGACTCCCGAATGAGAATCCTCGAGTATCCTGTCGAAAGTAGCCTTGGCCGTTGGCAGGAACAGCGTAAAAACCGATCCCTCATTAAGCCTTGATACTACCTCGATATTGCCGTCGTGAAGATCCGTGATCTCCTTCGCGATCGCAAGTCCGAGACCCGAACCGCCCACATCGCGAGAGCCTGAGTTATCGACTCTGTAGAAACGCTCGAAAAGATGTCCGATGTCCTTCTCAGGGATTCCTCTTCCGTTGTCGGTCACCTCGATGCCTATCTTATCGGGGATTGTAACAATGTTAATCTTGATCTCGTTAGGCGCCGTCTTGCCGTCATAAGAGATATACTTGACTGCATTCGTCAGAAGGTTAGTCACGACTCTCATTATGAGCCT